>NZ_JBHWGV010000007.1:0-16856 GCF_042732955.1 Kitasatospora sp. NPDC059747
CGGGCGGCGTGGGGGTGCGTGCATCGCAAGGCGGAGGAGGGTGGCGATGCGGTGGGGGCACGCCCCCAGCCTTCGGCCGGGGGGACCCCCACCCGGCCGCCAGGCTGGGGGACATCGGGCGACCGACGACAACGCAGCGAGGTGCGTGCCCCAACGCCGCTCGGAGGGCGGGGGTTTGACGACAGGCCTTAGGTCACGGCGCTTCCCGCCACTGCAGGACGGCGCGCACGATGTCCTGGCCGATCCGGTCGAGGAGTGCGGCGGCGCCGTCCATCCGGGCGCCGGCCGGAGTCGCGGGGCCGAGCAGTTCGGCGCCCTCGCGGGCGACCCCGGCGAGCATCGCGTTGCGTTCGGCGCTGGCCAGCAGGGCGCGGTACCAGATGTCGCCGTCGATGACGTAGCGCGTGCGGCGCCGGTGCTCGTCGCGCTCGCGGCGGACCAGCGCCTGGCCCTCCAGGTAGGCGGTCGCCTTGGAGACGGAGGCCGGGCTGACCCGGAGCCGGTCGGCGAGGTCGCCCGCGGTGAGGCTGCCGTCGTCGGTGACGTAGAGGCAGGTGAGCACCCGGGCCACCATCCGGGGCATGCCGACGTGGACCAGCAACTCGGCCATCCGTTCGGCGAACTCGCGCACGGCGACCGGGTCGCGCCCGGCCGCCTGCCGGACGACGACGGCCGAGCGGGCGCCCGACGGCGGGGCCGGGCGGGTGCGGCGGGAGCGCTGGACGGTGGCCCGGTGGGCGCGCTCGGCGCGGTAGCCGGAGGGGCCGCCGTTGCGGGCGATCTCGCGGGTCACGGTGGACGTCGGGCGGCCGAGGTCGCGGGCGATCTCGCCGTAGCCGAGCCCCTCGGCCAGGCCGGTGGCGATCCGCCGGCGGTCCTGCTGGGTCAGTCTGGCTCCGGGCATCCGTCCTCGTCTCCTCGCGTGGCGCGACCAGTATGCGCGGGGCGCCGGGCTTGTTGCAATGAACCCGCACAGCCTTGCAATCACCGGCAGGGCCATTGCAAGGATATCGCCGCTGTGAGCTGCAAGGATTCATCTGGCAATAGGAGTTGACGTTGATTCATATGGAAAGCACGCCGTAGTTTCTTCCTCGCAACCACAACCACCGCCAGGGGGAACACACCATGAAGACCACGATCCGCACCACCGTCGGCGCTGTGCTCGCCGGAGCCGTGCTCTCGGCCACCGCCGCCGTTCGGCGGCCCTCGCCGCGCCGGTCCTCTCCACGTCGGCCGCGAAGAGCGGGCACGACGGCGTGCAGAAGGTGCTGGACCGGGCCGTGGCCGAGGGCGGTCTGCCCGGCGCGGTCGCCGAGGTCAGGGACGGCCACCGCCGCTGGTACGGCGGCGCGGGCGTCGCCGACACCGCCACCGGGCGGGCGCGCCACCCGCAGGACCGGTTCCGGATCGGCAGCACCACCAAGACCTTCGTCGCCACCGTCGTCCTCCAGCTCGCCGCCGAGGGCCGGCTGAGCCTCGACGACAGCGTCGACCGCTGGCTCCCCGGCGTCGTCGACGGGCCCGGCTACCAGCCCGACCGGATCACCGTGCGACAGCTGCTCAACCACACCAGCGGCGTCTTCAACTACGTGATGGACGAGGACGTCCAGCGCAAGGCGGGCGGCCCCGCCTTCCTCCGGCACCGCTTCGACGACTACACCCCCGCGCAGCTCGTCGGGATCGCGATGCACCACCGGCCCGACTTCGCCCCCGGCACCGGCTGGACGTACTCCGACACCAACTACGTCCTCGCCGGGCTGATCGTCGAGCGCGCCACCGGCACCACGCTCGCCGAGCAGATCGAGCAGCGGATCGGCGCCCCGCTCGGCCTCGGGAGCACCTCCACGCCGACCCCGTCCGACGTCACCGTCCACGGGCCGCACGGGCGCGAGTACACGCGCCTGGGCGACCCCCACCCGGACGCGCCCGTCTACGACGTCACCGAGCTGAGCCCGTCCTGGGGCTGGGCCTCCGGCGACATGATCTCCACCGTCGGCGACCTCGACACCTTCTTCGCCGCGCTGCTGGGCGGCCGCCTGCTGCCGCCCGCCCAGCAGCGGGAGATGTTCACGATGATCCCGACGCCGCCGAAGACGTGGATCGAGAACACGGCGTACGGCCTGGGCGTGAGCTCGATCAAGCTGTCCTGCACCACGGTGTGGGGCATGGGCGGCGCCATCAACGGCTCGTGGACCTACACCTACGGCAGCCGGGACGGCCGCCACCTGCTCTCCACCAACGTCAACGGCGACTGGACGAACGGGACCTGGAAGAGCGGCGCCTGGCCGATCGGCGTGTTCACCGACGAGCTGGAGGCGGAGTTCTGCCCCACCACCACGGGCTCCTGAACCGGGCACCACGCGCGGGCGGTTGCGGGGGCCGTAGGGTCAACGCACCGTCGGCGGGTGGAGGGCCAGCAGGGACGGGACTCGGGTGGGTGCGGCCAGGCGGAGGAGGCCGTGGCCGATGCCGGCGAGGCCGACCATGAGGGACGGGCTGTGGACGCCGTGCGGCAGGCCGCAGGTCCAGCCCCGGTTGTCGAGGGCGTCCAGCGCGGCGCGGGCCGCGCCGTGCCAGGGGCGTCCCGCGAGGTGGAGGGGTTCCACGTTGCCGAGGTCGCCGTGGCACAGGGACGCATTGAGGCCGAAGCCCTCGCGCAGCACGGTGTCGAGGGCCGTGTCGCGCTCCTTCGCGAGCAACTCGCCGCCTTCCGGCAGGAGTTCGGCGATCTCCACCCGGGCGAGGGCGATGCCGGAGGCGCCGTGGCACCAGAGGACCGGGAAGGACGGGCCGTCGGGACCGCCGTCCTCGCGGACGTCGCGCCAGTTGGCGGCGGCCGGGTCGAACAGGGTGCGCTCGTAGTCCAGTGCGGCGAGGGCGAGTTGGGGAAGGCGGGAGTCGCCCAGGTGGTGGCCCGCCTTCGCCAGTGCCCACGCGATGCCGGACGCGCCGTGGGCGAACCCCGCGAGCGGACGGGCGGCCGCGCCCGCGAGGGAGGCGGGGAGCCAGCCGACGCCGCCGTCGGCCCTCCCCAATTCCGGGTGCGGGGCCGCGGTTTCCGTGAGGCGTGCGGCACAGGCCGCGAGGGCGGCGGTCACGGCCGGGCCGGGGCGGACGGAGGCCCAGGCCAGGAGGCCGCCGATGGTGCCGGCGTTGCCCGCCAGGAGGTCGTGCTGGACGTCCTCGGCGGCGGTGGCCGCGATCCGGCCGATCATCTGCCCCGCCAGGGCGTCGAGTTCGTCGTCCGGGTGGTCGGCGGCGAGGTGCGCGAGGGCGTACAGCACGCCGCCGGTGCCGGCGAGGCCGCCGCCGAGGCGGTCGGCGCGACGGCGGACCTGACGGCGGAGCGTGCGTTCGGCGGCCCGGGCCGCCTCGCGGTGGGAGCGGTCCCCGGTGACGGTGGCGAGCTGGTGGAGGAAGAGGACGATGCCGGCCGTGCCGCTGTAGAGGTCGGGGCCGAGCTCGGCGGGCGCCCAGCGGCCGGGCGGGGTCCAGTTGGGGCCGGCCCAGGCGAGGTCGGCGCTGCCCCGGTGGGCCTCGCGGAGGAGCTGCTCGCCGGCTTCGACGGCCTTGGCGAGGGCGCGGGCCGCGAGGCCGTCCTCCGTCCCGGCCGGTGCGGCGAGGGGTGCGGTCGTCGCCGTTCGGCGCGGCTCGCGGGCGCCGTCGGCCGTCGTCACGGACAGCCGGAGGAGCTGGAGTTGGCACTCCAGGTCCTCCTCGCCCAGCCCGTCCGCCTTCGCGAGGGCGAGGTCGAGCGCCGGCCGGTCCGCGACGCCCGGGATCACCGCGCCGGTCGAGGAGCGGGCGTCGACGCCGTCCGGGCGGATGGTGAACACGGGCACGTCGCCGCGCCACAGGTCCGCGCGCTCGTGCTCGACGAAGGCGAGCGCGTGCTCCTCCCAGGCGGCGAGGGCCCAGAGCCGGTCGAGGTGGCGGTCCTGGTCGAGGGCGTCGCGCAGGAGGTCGGGGTGGCAGGCGGTGTTGAGGAGGCTGCGGTACTCGAAGGTGTCGCGGCGCAGCATGCGGGTCTCGTCGCCGGCGAACGCGCGTATCAGATCGCCGAGTTGGTCCTTTTCCGCGGCGAGGATCCGGTAGGCCTCGGTGAAGCCGGCCTCCAACTCGTCCAGGTGGTCGGCGAGGCGCAGCGGCCGGTCGGCCGGGACGGGCCGGCTGCCCGGGGCCTCGATCGGCAACCGCCGGTATTCGAGCCGCAGTTCGTCCGTGCCTTCGCCGACGAGGACGGGTGCCGCGCGGGGCGGGAGGGTCGAAGGGTCCCAGCCGAGGGCGGAGAGGTCGGTGCCGCCGTTGCCCTCGTCCCACATGCGTTCGGGCAGCAGGCCCGAGCGCAGCACCGAGTGGCGGGCGTGGTGGCGGGCGAGGCGCTCGGACTCGGAGAGGTCCTTGGCGGGCTCGTGCAGGTCGGGGTGAAGCAGGGCCTCCAGGTCGATGAGCACGGGCTGGTCCCGGACGGCGAGCAGGTTCTGCGCGTGGCAGTCGACGGCGTCGAGGACGTACATGAGGGCGGCGAGCGTGCCGGCACGGTGGTAGAAGGCGCTCAACTCGGCCTCGTCGCGGGCCGGTTCGGCCGTGACGTGGGCGACCCAGCCGTAGCCGTCGCGGGCCAGGTGGGCGAGGTCGTGCAGGGGCAGCCGGAGCCGGGGGTTGAGCCACCGCAGGACCTGCTGGAAGTGGTTCTCGGCGCCGAGCGGGCGGGGCTTGTAGACGATCCGGGTGCCGTGCTCGAAGCGCAGGGAGCTCACGGTGGCGCCGCCGCGGTGCGGATCGCCGAGGCCGGTGGCGAGTTCGGTGAGGCGGCCGAGCGGACGGCCGTCGGCGAAGGTGGCGCGGATCGCGGGCAGGTCGGCGGCGAGGCGGCGGAACAGCGTGCGGCCGGTGGCGGTCCACTGCTCGGCGGCGGTCGTCAACCGGTGGGCCAGGACTGGGTGTTCGGCGAGCAGGCGCAAGGCGCGCCCGGGCCGGGTGAGCCGGTCGAGGAAGTCGCGGTAGCGCTCCTCGGGGGTGTCACCGGTCAACTCGCCGGTGAGGCGGGCGACGTGGAGCTCGGTGATGACGGTGCGGACGGCCATGCCGTGGACGGCGGCGGTGAGCGCCGGGAGGACGAGGGCGGTCAGCTCCTCGGGCGTGCCGAGGGCGGGGACGTCCAGGTCGGCGATCGCGGCGCGCAGGCGGTCGCGGGCGTCGGCCAGCAGGGGCGCGACGAGCCGGGCGAAGGCGTGGTCCTCGGGCACGTCGAGGGTGGCGGGTGTCGCGAAGGCGGCGGCGAGGCGCTCGGCCCACGGGAGGCGCCCGAGGCGGTCGGCGAGGGCGTCCGGGTGCTCGGCGAGCAGGGCGTGCAGGGCGTCCGGGTCGAGGCCGTCGGCGGCGAGGCGGCGCTCGAACCAGCCGTCCCGGTCGAATGGCGCCTGGGCGCGCCAGCGGTCCAGCTTCCGCGTGGCGCGTTCGGACCGTTCGGCGCGTTCAACCCGTTCGGACCGTTCAACCCGTTCGGCGCGTTCGGCGAGCCCCGCCGTCTCGGTGCCGGGCACCGGACCGCGGGCGTTCAGCGGGACGGCGCGGGCGGCGGCCCGCAGGAGTTCGGTCGCGTCAACCACGGGTCGGGGTCGCCTCTCTCGCTGTGTCTCTCACTGTCGCGCCATACCGACCGCTCGGGGTGGGTGGTGCCCCGGCGTGGGGTCGGGGCCCCACCCCGCGGACCGGTCACCGGCTGCGCCTGCCTGGGCAACTCGACGCGCTCTCAGGGGTGTCGAGTTGCAGTGCAGCCGCACCGTCCGCCTCGCGGCTGGAGAGCACCAGGGCCGTGGGGTGCCCGGTGCCGTGGGCCGGCCACGGTCGAACCGCCGGCCGGCGGCGCGGACGCGGCGCGGATCCCGGCGGTGCGGCCGGGACCCGCGCCGGCCGCGACCCCGGACCGTGGGCTCGGGAGAGCCGCGGGATCCGGGATCGGCCGGCTCCGGAGGCCTCACGGCCCCCGGAGGACTCAGAAGCTGCAGACGCGGCCGCAGCTCGACCAGCCGCCGCAGGTGCCGGACTGCACCGAGGCGGTCACGTACAGCTCGTCCGCGAGCTCGCCGGCCGGGTGGACCTGGTGGCCCTGGCCGAGGGTGAGCCGGAAGTCCTCGTCCTTGAGCGCGCGAACCTGCTCAGCCGTGGGCAGCATGTTGCCTCCTCGAAGCGATGGGATCTGGCACGGGCGTGCCGGGTCCGGATCCTGGCAGCGCCTCACGCGTCACACCAGGGGCGTGCGCCCCACCCGACGCAATTCCGGCCACGATCGAAATAAGGTCCGGCCCGGCACCCCGCCCCCGTTCCCCCAGGCCATGCCCGGTCCCGCCACCGGCCGCCGCGCCCGCCGCTCCCCCGCCCGGCCCGACGGCCGCCCCACACCTGGCCAAAACCGGGACGGTGCAGGCCGCACAAACCGGACCCCACGTTTCGGGGCCGCCGCCCCCGGGGAGCCCGGCGGCCGGTCGCTGCTGTGGCAGCGCCCGGCACCCAGGGTGACGATGGAGCCCGGGACCCGTGGACCGATCGGAGCACCATGAGCGAGCAGCACAACTTCGTCCTGCTGACCTTCCCGGACGCCGCCGGCTGGCGCGCCGCCTACGACGAGGCGCAGCACCTGCCCGGCCTGCGGCAGGTGGCCGCGCTGGAGCGCAGCGCCGACGGCCTGCTGGAGGTGCGGGACGGCTTCGTGCGCGGTGCGGGCGTGGCGACCGTGGGCTCCGGCGTGCTGGGCGGGCTGGTGGGCCTGCTCGGCGGGCCGATCGGGGTGCTGCTGGGCTTCGCGGCGGGCGCGGTGCTCGGCAACGCGGCCGAGGAGCACCAGGCGACGGAGGGCGGCGCCGGACTGATCGTGCTGTCGCCGCGGGTACCGGACGGCGGTGCGATGCTCGTGGTGGACGTGCGCGAGGCGTCCCCCGGCCCGGCGGACGAGCTGGCCGCGAAGCACGGCGCCACGGTCGAGCGGATCGACGCCCGCGCGTTCGAGGAGCAGGTCAAGGCGGCCGAGCGGAAGGCCGAGGAGCCCGGCCGGGACTGACCGGACTCCTCGGGGCGCGGGGCGCGTGCCCCGGCGGCGCGGCACCCGGCCTGAACCGGCGACACGCGCCCCTGGCGCTCACTCCGCCCGCAGCGCGGCCACCGTCCGCGTCCGCGCCGCCCGGACGGCGGGTAGCAGGGCCCCGAGGACGGCGATCAGCACCCCGCCGCCGGCGAGCAGAACCAGCGCCGGCGCGCCGAGGACGTCCAGCGCCGAGGCCGGGAAGTCGAGCCCGGCGCTGTGACCCATGGCGGGCACGGTGAGCCCGTGCAGCAGCAGCCCGACGGGCAGGCCGATCGCCGCGCCGACCACCCCGACGAGGACGACCGAGGCGAGCACCACGCCCACGGTCTGCGCCGGGGTCATGCCGAGCGCCTTGGTGACGCCCATGTCCCGGGTGCGTTCCCGGATCTCCAGGACGACGGTGTTGAACACCCCGAGCCCGGCGACGACGACCAGGAGCAGCGTCAGCGTGGCGGTCAGCGAGTCCAGTGCGGTGATCGAGCCGCTGGAGCCGTGCGGCGCGCCGACCTCGGCGCTCATGTGCACCGGGGCGAGCGCGGTGCCGAGGGCGGCCGCGTAGGCGGCCCGGTCGGTGCCCTTGGTCAGCGTGACGAACCAGGCGTCCGGTCGGGGGGCCGTCCCGGACGGGAAGCTCCGGGCGTCGGTGAGCAGTTCGTTCGTCTGGACGTGCGGGTCGAAGACCTCTCCGACGACGGTCACGGTGACCGGCCGGCCGTGGTCCGTGAACGTCACCCGGTCGCCGAGCCGGAGGTTCGCCTCGGTGAGGAAGGTGGCCGGGGCGACGGCCTCGCCCGGGCCCCGGTACCAGCGGCCGGAGACCATCCGGTAGCCGGCCCGGGACGCGTCGCCCTGGAACGCCGTCACCGTGGTGCTGCCGGCCACGCCGGGGACGGCGACGTCGACCGTGCCGGTGCCGTAGGAGGACGCCGTGCCCGGACGGCCGGCCAGCGCGGCGGTCACGTCCGCCGGATCGGCGGCGACCGGCAGGCCGGCCGTCGCACCGGAGCCGGGCCCGTCCGCCCGCCGCGGGTGCACGAACACGTCCGCGCCGTCGTGGTTCTTCGCCTCCTGCACCCACGTCATCGTGCCGCCCATGCCCACCGCGAAGACCGCCGCCGCGGTGCCGAACAGCACGGCCGCGAGCATCCCGGCGGCCCGGGCCGGGCGGGCGAAGGGCTGGGCGAGCCCGAGGCTCCGCGGCCGGGGCAGCGGCAGCCGGGCCGCCCGGGCGGCGGCGCGGGCCGCGACCGCGGCGCGCCGGGTGCCGCCCGCCGTGCGGCCGACGGCGAGCGCGTCCACCGTGCGCAGCCGGCCGGCCCGGGCGGCGGCGGCCCAGGCGATGAGCGCGACGGTGACGAGGGTGCCGCCCGCCACGGCGGCGTCGACCCAGGGGGCGATGCCGGAGGCGTCCGTCCCGTAGACCTGCCCGGTGGTGGCGAGCACCGGGACGGTCAGCAGGTTGCCCACGACCACCCCGAGGAGGGTGCCGACGGCGGCCGGCACCAGCGCCTGGCCGACGTATGCGCGGACCACCTGGGCCGGGGTGCAGCCGAGCGCCTTGAGGACGCCGATCCGCCGGGTGGCGGTGCCGACCGCGCCGGCCACGACGTTGCCCGCCACCAGGACGGACATCGCCATGCCGAGCAGTCCGAAGGCGACCAGGAAGGGCAGGAACAGCGCGGTGTTGCGGTCCGAGCCCTGCTTGGCGGTGAGCCAGGACTGCGCGCCGGTCAGCGCCCCGGCGGGCGCGGCGGCGGCGACGGCGGAGCGGCCGGCGTCCATCGCGCCGGTGGTGCCCGCGTCGGCGAAGCGGTAGAGCATCTCGTAGCCGGGGGTGGTGCCGGGCGCGGTGAGGGCGGTGACGCCCTCGGGGGTGACCCAGGCGTCGGCGGTGCGGCTGACGGAGCGGGCGAGGCCGACCACCTTCAGCGCGGGCGCGCCCGGCAGGCCGGGCAGCCGGATCGAGCCGCCGAGCTCGGCGGGCGTGCTGCCGTACCCGGTGTCGAGCACCACCTCGTCCGCCGCGTGCGGCCAGGTCCCCTGGAGGAGCGTGACGTCGTCGACGTCGCCACTGGCCGAGCCGCGGCCGACGACGGTCATCGGCGGGAGCGTCACCCCGGCCGGGACGGTCGAGCCCGGGCCCGGCGCGGGGTCGACGGTGACGGTGCGGAACGGGCCGGCGGCGGCCGTCACGCCGGACGCGCGGGCGGAGGCGGCGAGCCCGGCCGCGGTGGTGCGGGCGCCGTCGAAGCGGGCGGTGAGGTGGGCGCCGTGCTGGCCCTCGAAGGCGTGGTCGAACGGCGCCTGGGAGGCGACCAGCAGCGAACCGCCCAGCACGGAGCAGGTGGTGGCCACCATGGCGGCCAGGCCGATGGCGACCGACTGGGTCCGGCGGCGGCGCACACCGGCCCGGACGACCCTCCCGAGGGCGCTCATGCGCCCCCCTCGCTTCGCTCGGCGAGCGCCTCGCGCAACGCGCACCTACCCACGATGAGCTCCCTCCGCTCGCTCATGCCGCCCCCTCGCTTCGCACGGCGAGCGCCTCGCGCAACGCGCACCTACCCACGATGAGCTCCCTCCGCTCGCTCATGCCGCCACCGCCGAATCCGCCTCGACGCGGCCGTCGCGCATCCGGACCGTGCGGGTCGCGCAGTCCTCGGCCAGCCTCAGGTCGTGCGTCACCAGCAGGATCGTCTGCCCGTCCTCGTGCAGCTCCCGGAACAGCTCCTTGACGTCCTCGCCCGAGGCCGAGTCCAGCGCGCCGGTCGGCTCGTCGGCCAGCAGCAGCGTCGGCCGGTTCATCAGCGCCCGGGCCACCGCAACGCGCTGGCGCTCGCCGCCGGACAGCCGGCCGGGGTGGGCGCGGGCGTGCCGGTCGACGCCGAGCGCCTCCAGCAGCTCGGCGGCCCTCCGCCGGGCCTCGGCTCGCGGCACGCCCGCCAGTTCGCCGGCGAGGGCCACGTTGTCGGCCACGGTCAGGTCGTCCAGCAGGTTGAAGAACTGGAACACCATCCCGATGGTGCTCCGCCGGTAGCGGGCGGAGGCCGCCTCGCTCAGCCCGTCGACCCGCGCCCCGGCCACCGTGACCGTCCCCGCGGTCGGCCGGTCCAGCCCGGCCACCAGGTTGAGCAGCGTGGACTTCCCGCTCCCCGACGGGCCGAGCACGGCCACCGACTCGCCCGGCCGCACGCTCAGCGTGACGTCGTCCAGGGCGGCCCGCGCGCCCTCGTAGCCGCGGCTCACGCCGCGCAGTTCGATCACCGGTGTGGTGCTCATCGTCGTCCCTCGTGTCGTCCCTGGTGGGTCGGGACGCGTGTCGTCCCTGGTGGGTCGGGACGACCGTACGGACGGAGGCCGGGCACCCGCGTCCGCCGAGCGCGGCAACTTCCGTACCGCGCGGGAGGTACGGCGCGCGGCGTCATCCTTGCGACGTAGTCGACGGGGGTAGGAGGCTCCGCCGGACGCGGGGCTGTCCAGCCGGGCGCCCGGCCGCCACAATGTGCCGGTGATCGAAGCCCTGACCCCGGACCGGCTGCGCGCGGCCGTCCGCCCGAGCGCCGGACCGCCACCGCCCCTGCCGACCCGGCGCGGGTGGGCGTTCGACGTCGCGCTGGCCCTGTTCCTGGCCTTCCTCGGCACGCACTACGTCCTCATCGTCCAGGAGCCGCACTCCGCGCTCCTCCTGATGGTGCCGGTCGTGCCGCTGCCGCTCGCGCTTCGCCGCCGGTACCCGCTGGCGGTGCTGTGGGCCGTCCTGCCGCTCGCGCTGCTGGTGCGTCACCAGTCCGAGGACATCGCCTACTCGGCGGGCGTCGCCGTCGTCATCGCCGCCTACAGCGTCGCCGCGTACGGGCGCCGCCCGGCCGCCGTCCTGGCGAGCCTGCCCGCCGCCGCCACCACGCTCGTGGTCCTCTTCGCCGAGGCCAAACTGCCGCACTTCCCCAACGGCGTGGTCGCCGTGCTGCTCCTCGTGCCGGTGTTCGCGGTCGCCTACGAACTGCGCATGTGGCGCCGCCGGGCGGCCGAGGGCCACGAGCGGCTCTCCGCCCTCGAACGCGAGCAGCTGGCCGCGCTCCAGCGCGCGGTCGAGCACGAACGGGCCCGCATCGCCCGGGAGTTGCATGACGTCGTGACGCACAACGTGAGCATGATGACGATCCAGGCCGGGGCCGCGCGCAAGATCCTCGACACCGCGCCGGACAAGGCCCGCGAGGCGATGGCCGCCGTCGAGACCGGCGGACGCGCGGCGATGACCGAACTGCGGCACGTCATGGGCCTGCTGACGATCGACGCGGGCACCGGCGACGACCCGGCCGCCACCGCCGACCTCAGCCCGCAGCCCGGCCTCGGCCGGCTGGACGCGCTGGTCGAGGGCGTCCGGCAGGCCGGGCTGACGGTCGGGCTGACCGTCTCCGGCGAGCGCCGCGCCGTGCCGCCCGGGGTCGAACTCGCCGCCTACCGGGTCGTCCAGGAGGCGCTCACCAACACCGTCAAGCACGCGGGCGGCGCCGCCGCCGAGGTCACCGTCGAGTACGCCCCCGGCCACCTGGCCGTCGAGGTCACCGACACCGGCGGCCGCCCCACCGGCGCCGCCGCCACCGGCAACGGCCGCGGCCTGATCGGCCTGCGCGAGCGCCTCGCCGTCTACGGCGGCACCCTGCACACCGGCACCCGGCCACGCGGCGGCTACCGCGTCAAGGCCCTGATCCCCTTGGAGAGTTCATGAGCACCGACCCGCTGCGCGTGGTGGTCGCCGACGACCAGGCGCTGGTGCGCACCGGCTTCCGGCTGATCCTGGAGTCCGAGGGGATCGAGGTGGTCGCCGAGGCCGACGACGGCGAGCAGGCGGTGGCCGCCGTGCGCCGGACCAGACCGGACGTCGTGCTGATGGACATCCGGATGCCCGTCCTGGACGGCCTGGAGGCCACCCGGCGGATCGTCGCCGACACGGCGCAGGAGCCGCCGCGGGTGATCATGCTGACCACCTTCGACCTCGACCAGTACGTCTACGCCGCGATGGCCGCCGGCGCGAGCGGCTTCCTGCTCAAGGACGTCACCCCCGAGCACCTGGCCGCCGCCGTCCGGCTGGTGCGCTCCGGCGACGCCCTGCTCGCCCCGGCGATCACCCGCCGCCTCGTCGAGCGCTTCGCCCGCCCGGACGCCCCCGCCGCACCGCACCGCGAGCTGGCCGCGCTCACCCCGCGCGAACTGGAGGTCATGACCCTGCTCGCGCGCGGGCTCAGCAACGCCGAACTCGCCGCGCGGTTCGGCCTGTCCGAGGCGACGGTCAAGACGCACGTGGCCCGGATCCTCGGCAAGCTGGGCCTGCGGGACCGGGCCCAGGTGGTGGTGGCCGCGTACGAGACGGGGCTGGTGAGCGTCGGCTCGGGGCCGGGCCCGGTGTAGGCCTGTCCGCACGGACAGGTCCCGGGCCCGGCCCCGAGCCGGGCGTCACGCCTTGGCGAGGTCGAACCGGTCGAGGTTCATGACCTTGACCCAGGCCGCGACGAAGTCCCGGACGAACTTCTCCTTGGCGTCGTCGCTCGCGTAGACCTCCGCGACGGCGCGCAGCTCGGAGTTCGAGCCGAACACGAGGTCGGCGCGGGTGCCGGTCCACTTGACGACGCCGGAGGAGTCGCGGCCCTCGAACGTGGTCGCGTCCTCGGAGGCGGCCTTCCACGTGGTGTCGAGGTCGAGCAGGTTGACGAAGAAGTCGTTCGTCAGCACGCCCGGCGTGTCGGTGAACACGCCGTGCGTGGACTTTCCGTGGTTCGCGCCGAGGACGCGCAGGCCGCCGACGAGGACGGTCAGCTCGGGGGCGCTCAGCGTCAGCAGGTTGGCCCGGTCGAGCAGCAGGTACTCGGCGGCCAGCCGCTGGCCCTTGCCGGCGTAGTTGCGGAAGCCGTCGGCCGAGGGCTCCAGCGCCGCGAACGACTCGACGTCGGTCTGCTCCTGCGAGGCGTCCACGCGCCCGGCCGCGAACGGCACCTCGACCGCGACGCCCGCGTCCTTCGCCGCCTTCTCGACGGCCGCGCCGCCGGCCAGCACGACGAGGTCGGCCAGCGAGACGTGCTTGGCACCGGCCCGGGCGTTGAAGTCCCGCTGGACGCCTTCGAGGGCGCGCAGCACGATCGCGAGCTCGTCCGGGTCGTTGACCTCCCAGCCGGCCTGCGGCTGGAGGCGGATCCGGCCGCCGTTGGCGCCGCCGCGCTTGTCGCTGCCGCGGAAGGACGAGGCGGCGGCCCATGCGGCGGAGACCAGCTGGGCGACGGACAGGCCGGTGGCGAGGACGCGCTCCTTGAGCGCGGCGGCGTCGGCGGCGTCGATCCGCTCGCCGGTGGCCGCCGGCAGCGGGTCCTGCCAGATCAGCTCCTCGCTCGGGACCTCCGGGCCGAGGTAGCGGACGACCGGGCCCATGTCGCGGTGGGTGAGCTTGAACCAGGCGCGGGCGAACGCGTCGGCGAACTGCGCCGGATCGTCCTTGAAGCGCCGGGAGATGGGCTCGTAGACCGGGTCCAGGCGCAGCGACAGGTCGGTGGTGAGCATGACCGGGGCGTGCCGCTTCGACGGGTCGTGCGCGTCGGGCACGGTGTCGGCGCCGGCGCCGTCCTTCGGGATCCACTGGTGGGCGCCGGCGGGGCTCTCGGTGAGCTCCCACTCGTAGCCGAAGAGGGTCTCGAAGAAGGAGTTGTCCCAGGTGGTGGGGGTGTGCGTCCAGGCGCCCTCCAGGCCGCTGGTGATCGCGTCGCCGCCCACGCCGGTGCGGAAGGCGCTCCTCCAGCCGAGGCCCTGCTGCTCCATCGGCGCGGCCTCGGGGTCGGGGCCGACATTGTCCGCCGGGCCGGCGCCGTGGGTCTTGCCGAAGGTGTGGCCGCCGGCGATGAGGGCGACGGTCTCCTCGTCGTTCATCGCCATCCGGTAGAAGGTCTCGCGGATGTCGCGCGCGGCCGCGATCGGGTCCGGATTGCCGTTGGGGCCCTCGGGGTTGACGTAGATCAGGCCCATCTGGACCGCGGCGAGCGGGTTCTCCAGCTCGCGGTCGCCGGTGTAGCGCTCGTCGCCGAGCCAGGTGGTCTCCGGGCCCCAGTAGACGTCCTCGTCCGGCTCCCACTCGTCGACCCGGCCGCCGCCGAAGCCGAAGGTCTCGAAGCCCATCGTCTCCAGGGCGACGTTGCCGGCGAGGACCATCAGGTCGGCCCAGGACAGGCTGCGGCCGTACTTCTTCTTGACCGGCCACAGCAGGCGGCGGGCCTTGTCCAGGCTCGCGTTGTCCGGCCAGCTGTTGAGCGGGGCGAAGCGCTGCTGGCCGCCGCCGGCGCCGCCGCGTCCGTCGCGGATGCGGTAGGTGCCCGCGCTGTGCCAGGCCATGCGGATCATGAACGGGCCGTAGTTGCCGTAGTCGGCGGGCCACCAGTCGTGCGACGTGGTGAGGACCGTGGCGATGTCGCGCTTGACGGCCGGGAGGTCGAGGGATTCGAAGGCCGCCGCGTAGTCGAACTCCGCGCCGAACGGGTTCGCCACCGCGGGGTTCTTGGCGAGGATCTTGAGGTTCAGCTGGTCGGGCCACCACTGGCGGTTGCCGCCGCCCTGGGTGGGGTGCGCCGCGCGCCCGTGGACGACCGGGCAGCCGCCCGTGCCCTCCGCCTGTGCTCCGACTCCGGTTGCATCGTGGTTCTCAGACATGGGAATCCTTCCCTGACAAGGCGGATCACGGTGTCTTGCGCTACCTGGTGTGCTGCTGCCTAGGCTAATGCCGGAGCCGATCCTACGATGGACGCAATCCAAGTCAAGAAGGACACCAGGGAAGTATCGGGTCCAATACCGGATAACCCTGATATCCGCTGATAAACTCCGGGTTTCTCCATTGACCTGAATAGGTGAACCGACATGAGCGACCTCCTGGAACGACTGCGCGAGCGCGGCTGGCGCCTCACCTCCCAGCGGCGCGTCGTGGCGGAGGTCCTCGACGGCGACCACGTGCACCTCACCGCCGACGAGGTGCACGCCCGCGCCGCGGAGCGGCTCCCCGAGATCTCCCGGGCCACCGTCTACAACACCCTCGGCGAGCTCGTCACGCTCGGCGAGGTGGTCGAGGTCGCCACCGACGGCCGCGCCAAGCGCTACGACCCCAACGCCCACCACCCCCACCAGCACCTCGTCTGCACCGACTGCGGCACCATCCGCGACGTCCACCCGGCCGGCGACCCGCTCGCCGACCTCCCGTCCGAACAGCGCTTCGGCTTCACCGTGTCGGGCGCCGAGGTCACCTACCGGGGGCTCTGCCCGGACTGCGTACGCTGACGCGCGCGCCGCTCACCCGGCGCGAGCCGCCGCCCGCGCGCCATCTGATCGGGAGGGACTTGAGTCCGTTCTGGAAGTTGGAGACCAGGCGCTGCGGGGCTCGGCCCGGGTCCGCGAGCTCCAGGCCGGGAAGGGTCGTGACGATGTGACGGATCATCACGGTCATCTGCAGGCGCGCGAGTTGGGCACCGAGACAGAAGTGGGGGCCGTAGCCGAAGCTCACGTGGTCGTTCGGGGTGCGGGTGATGTCGAAGCGGTCGGGGTCGGGGAAGACGTGCTCGTCGCGGTTGGCGGAGGCGTGGTAGACGACGACCTTGTCGCCCCGCCGGACGGGCCGGCCCGCCAAGGTGAGGTCGCGGGTGGCGGTGCGGCGGAACTCCACGACGGGAGGCCAGTAGCGCAGCATCTCCTCGACTGCGGATGCGGTCAACTCCGGCTTCTCGCAGAGCAGTCGGTACTGGTCGGGGTGGCTGAGCAGGGCGTGGAGCCCGCCGGGCAGGGCGTTGCGGACGGTCTCGTTGCCGGCCACGGCGAAGAGGAAGAACATCGTCTCGAACTCGTCGACCGTCAGCCCCGCCTCCCGGGTGCGGGCCAACAGGCCGTCCGCGTCCGGCTGTCGGGCGAGGGAGTGGGCGTAGGCGTAGAGGTCGGCGAGGCCGGCGCGGGAGCGCGGGTTGAGCGGACGGCCGCCGGGGGTGGCGGTCGGGCGGTGGGCGAGGGCGGCGCGGCCGAGGAGGGTCAGGCCGGCCGGGTCGGCGGTGGCGGACGCGGCGTGGTCGGCGTCCTGGTAGCCGATCACCCGGTTCGCCCAGTCCAGCAGGAGACGGCGGTCCCGGTCGGGGACGCCCATCACCCGGGCGAGCGTCCACAGGGGCAGGTCGGCGGCCAGGCCGACGAAGTCGGTGGCGCCCAACGGCCGGACGGTGTCGACGAGTTCGTGCACGCGGCTCTCGATGGCGGCGGCCAGGTCGGCCAGGGCACGCGGGGTGAAGGCGGCGGCGACGATGCGGCGCAGGCGCGAGTGGTCCGGTGGGTCCTGGTTGAGCATCATCGTGCGGGCGAAGGCCAGGTCGGCGGGTGTCTCGGGGTCGCGGATCTGGGTGCCGCCGAGGTGGGAGGAGAAGTCCCCCGGGCTGCGCAGCACGTGCTTGACGTCCGCGTGCCGCAGCACCGCCCAGTAGCCCGGCCCCGCGGGCCAGTCGCCGACGGGCGGCTCCTCGATCCGGTGGACCGGCCCGGCCGCCCGCAGTTCGCGGTAGAGGTCGTACGGCACGCCGTCCGCGTAGGTGGCGGGCGGGAAGATCCGGTTCGCGCGGTCCTGGTCGAGGGTCACGGCGACCGACGGTACGGCAGCCGTGCGCCGCGCACCAGGAGGCGGGGGGGGCGCGCGGGGGGGGGTGGGGGGGTGTCGGGGGGGGGGGGGGGGGAGCGTTGTCAGAGGTGGTCTGGGGTTGAGTGAAATTTGTAGAAG
>NZ_JBHWGV010000007.1:16866-17836 GCF_042732955.1 Kitasatospora sp. NPDC059747
CGGGGCGCGGTGGTGGGGGCCCCGCCCCCCGGGGGTCGCCCCGCGGGGCCCCCCCCCCCCGGGGGCCCCCCCCGGCGGTGGGGGGGGGGCCCCCCCCGGGCGGGGTCCGTCAGGAGACGTTGACCGCGGTGTCGTCGATGACGAACGAGGTCTGCTTCTCGTAGTCCTCGCTGCCGGTGAACTTCAGCGTGATGCTCTGGCCCGCGTACGGCGACAGGTCGAGACTCCGCTGCGCGTAGCCGGTGTTGTGGTCGAGGTTGGAGTAGGTGTGCAGGGTGGCGAGCACCGTGCCGGAGCTGTTGAGGACCTGCACCTTGAGCGTGTCGTAGGCCGTCGTGGTGGTGGTCTCGGCGGTGTCGACGTGCAGCCAGAAGGAGAGGTTGTAGGTGCCGCACCCGGTCGGCAGGGTGACGGACTGGGCGAGGGTGTCGGTGTGGGTGCTGCCGTAGCCGTCCAGCCAGGCGTCCCAACTGCCGCTGTGCGGCGGCTCGGTGGCGCTGTTGCTGACGACACCCGAGCTGGCGGTCCACGGCGCGGCGCTGCCGGTCTCGAACCCGGGGTTGCCGAGCAGCTGTCGGGGCGGGCAGCCGGTCGGGGTGGCACTGGCCTCGTTGCTCTGGGCACCCTCGCCGATCGAGTTCACGGCGCTGACCTTGTAGTAGTACGTCTGGCCCGGGGTGAGCCCGGTGTCCGTGCAGGAGAGGACGGCGCCGAGGCCGCTGCAGCCGCCGGTGGTGAGGAGGCTCTCCTGGCCGCTCGCGGTGCCCCGGTAGACGCGGTAGGAGGTGATGGAGACGCCGCCGTTGCTCGCGGGGGCCGTCCACCCGAGCGCCGCCTGGCCGTTGCCGGCCGTCGCGGTCAGTGCGGTGGGGGCGCCCGGGGCGGTGCCCGCGATGGGCGAGGCCGTGACGGTGACGGTCGAGGTGGCGGTGTGGGCCGGGTTGGCGGCGTCCGTGACAGTGAGGGTCGC
>NZ_JBHWGV010000007.1:17933-35624 GCF_042732955.1 Kitasatospora sp. NPDC059747
CGCGGTGTACGTCCCGGCGGTCGCGTAGGTGTGGCTCGGGTTCTGCACCGTGCTCGCCGCCGAACCGTCACCGAAGTTCCAGCTGTACGCGTAGGCCGGGGTGCCGCCGGTGGCGGTGCCGGTGAAGGCGACGTTCAGCGGGACCTGGCCGGACGTCGGCGTGCCGGCGGCGGTGGCCGCCAGGGGGTTGCCGACGGCGCTGACGGTGGTCGTGACGGTCGCCGTGGCGGTGTGGGCCGGGTTGGCGGCGTCCGTGACGGTGAGGGTCGCGGTGTACGTCCCGGCGGTCGCGTAGGTGTGGCTCGGGTTCTGCACCGTGCTCGCCGCCGAACCGTCACCGAAGTTCCAGCTGTACGCGTAGGGCGCGGTGCCGCCGGTGGCCGAGCCGGTGAAGGCGACGTTCAGCGGGGCGTTGCCCGTCGGCGGCGTGCCGGCGGCGGTGGCAGAGAGGGGCGTGGCGCCCTGGATCCACAGGTCTTCGAGGGGGTCCCCGAGGCCGCCCTGGTCGGCGGTCGTCATGGGGAACGTCGCCAGACCGACGTTGTCGTTGGGGTCGATGATGCCCGGGTGGGTGTTCTCCATGACCCGTTCCATCGCGGCCAGCACGTTGTCCGTGGTGTACGCGACGTGCGTGACGTAGCCCTGCTTCATGTACGTCGGCGAGGCCACGACGACGGTCGGCACGCGGTAGGTGTTGCTGACGTGGTCCGGGCCGTTGCTGCCGTTCTGGGTGTCGTCCTCGGTGACGACGATCACCGTGTTGTCCTTGTAGGACGCGTTGTTCATCAGGAAGTCGACGACCTGCTTGGTGACGGCGTCGTTCTTCGGGATGTCCTGGTAGGTGCCCGGGTGGTCGTTGAACAGCTCGACGTACGAGTAGGACGGCAGACCGTTGCTCGTCACGAAGTTCATGTAGTCGTTCGCGATGGTCTGGTCGTCGTCGTTCTGCCCGCAGCAGGTGTAGTGGTTGTAGTTGAGCTCCTCGGGGACGCCGGTGCCCGGGCGGTTGACCGGCAGCGCCTCGATGTTGTTCGTGGCCGGGTTGCGCCAGTACCCGCTGCCGCTGCTGAGCATCCAGTAGAAGTCCCCGTTCATGATGAACGGGTAGCCGCCGCCGGGGCCCTTGAGGAAGCGGTCGAACTGGGTGCCGCCCGCGGTGGGGTAGGCCTGCTGCTGCGAGCTCGACGCCGACTGGGCGGAGAAGAGCCACCAGTGGTTGGGGCCGCTCGGCGGCTGGGTGCCGGTGCTGTAGGCGTCCATCAGCGCGTAGTTCTTGGCCAGCGTGTGCAGGTTGGGCACCGACGAGATGTGGTTGGTGCTCTGCACGGCGCCGTTGCAGCCGGCCTGGACGGTGGTGGCGCAGTCGCCGAGGTAGTCGTCGAAGGTGTGGTTCTCGCGGTAGAGGACCACGAAGTGGGTGAACGGCGGGAAGTACGGCGCGAGCGGGTTGACCGCCTGGGTGGGCGAACTCACCGTCGCCACCGCGTCGTTGGCCGTCCTCGCGGTCTGCCTGTTGGCGATCCGGAAGTTCCCCGGCTGCGGGAACTTCGTGAACTCGACGCCGGGAGCGGCGAAGGAGGCGCCGGTGCAGTCGTAGTCGTCGGGTTTGTAGGACTGGGGACGCTGCCCCTCGGGCAGGTCCGTGGCGTCGCCCGGGTCGTCGCCCGGGTCCCAGTTCTTGATGGTGCAGGAGCCGACGCCGGTGGCGGGATGACCGCCGGCGGCTCCCGTCGGGCTCAGGGCGGTAGTGCCCAGCGCCAGCACGACCGCCAGCGTGCCGGCGATCCGTGTCTTCCACCTCATGACCGAAACCCCTCCAGCAGAGTCCGCGTGTGGTGCACGACACCCCCCGGGCCCGAATGGTCCCGGGCCGCCGCCGCCCGGACAACGGGCACGGCACTGCTACCTGCCGGTTGGAGTGGATCGCCGCCCCCCGTTCGGCCGGAGTTGGGGGCGGCGATGGTGCGGGTTTGCTCCTCAAGGAGCTCTTCGTCGGTGTTCTGACGATTCGTCCGCCGATGAGGCGTCGGCTCAGCTGGTGGCCCCGTCGACCGATGCCTGGCCCACCGCTCCGGCCTGGACGCCCCAACTGGTGAGGATGCGGCCGTAGTTGCCGTCATCGATCAGTTCCTGCACGGCGCCCCGGACGGCCTGGGTGAGCGTGCTGCCCCGGGCGACGGCGATGCCGTAGGGGATCGATCCGTAGGTGGAACCGACCTTCGTCAACTGCCCGTCGGCGGTGCTGACCGCGTAGTCGACGACGTCGGACGGGCCCAGCAGGGCCTGGTCGCGGCCGGAGACGACGGCGGCCGTCGCGTCCTTCTGCGCGCCGTACGGGTCGCCGCCGTTGCGGATGCCCGGCTTGCCCGCGGTGGTGCAGGCGGGATCGCGGGTGCCGGTGATCTCACCGGCCTGGGTGCTGCCGGTCCGCACCGCGACCGACCGACCGCAGAGGTCGTTCGGGTCGATCCCGTCCGGGTTCCCGGCCCGCACCGCGACGGCCGTGCCGGCGGTGAAGTAGTCGACCATGTCGACGTACCCCTCGCGGTTCCTGCGGTCGTCGATGGAGCTCATGCCCAGCTGGTAGGCGCCCGACATGACGCCGTGGGCGATCCCGTCGAAGTTCACCGCTTCGAGGTCCGCGGTCAGTCCGAGCTTGCGGGCGATCGCCTTGGCCAGGTCGGCGTCCATCCCGACGATCACGCCTTTGTCGTCCTTGAACTCGTTCGGCGCGTAGGCGGGGTCGGTGGCCACGACCAGCCTGCCGCTCGACCGCACGGCGGCCGGGACCAGGGCGGCCAGCGCCGGATCCGTCGAGACGGCGGGCACGGCCCCCGCGTTCGGGGTCGCGCCCGCGGCCGTCCGCGCGGCCGGCGGGCCCGGGCGCGAGGTGACCGTCACGGTGGCGACGGCGGCGACCACCAGCAGGAGCACTCCCAGGAGGAGGGCACGGACCTTGCGGCCGCGCGGCAGCAGGCGGATCCGGGGGCCGGGCGGGGCGCCTGCAAGCGGGCCTCCGGGGCCGGGCGCGGCTCCGGGACCGCTCGGGGCTCCGGGGCCGGGCGGCGTTCCGGGGCCGCTCGGGGCTCCGGGGCCGCGCGGGGCTCCGGGGCCGCTCGGTGGCGGTGGCCCGGGAGGCGAGGACGAACCGGGGGGCCGTGACGACCAGGGCGGCGAGGACGAACCGGCCGATGGGGACACGAGATCCTGCGCCAGCGAGCCGAACTCCTCCACGTCCCGGACCGGCGGCGGAGGCGGGACCGCCCGTGCGCGCACCTCCGGCGACGGGACCGCGAGCGCCGGGGGAGGCCGGGGCGCCGTCCGATGGGCGGGCGCCTCCGGGCGGGGCGCGACCGGGACGGCCGGGGCTCCCGGGGCTGCCGGGGCTGCCGGGGCTGCCGGAGCTGCCGGGGCTGCCGCAGGGCGGGCCCGTGCGGCCGGCGGCACGGCGGGTTGCCCTGCGGCCCGTCCGGCCGGCTCGGGGCGGGATTCGGGCCGCGCGGGCTCCGCCGCCAGTACGCGCTGCGGCGACGCGGCGGGACCGGGCGAGGGCCTCGGGCGCGACGGACGGGCTTCGGCGGGCCGGACTTCGGCGGGCCGGGCTTCGACGGGCCGAGCTTCAGCGGGCCGGGCTTCGACGGGTTCGGCCTTCGAGGGCTGCTCCGGACGTCCCCCGGGCTCGGGCCGGAATCCCGGGGGCGAGAGCCGGGCCCCGCCGGGCGTGCGCTCGACCTTCGGGGGCGACGGCCGGGCCTCGTCGGGCCTCGCCTTCGACGCCGGCACCCCGGGCTCGGCCCTGGAGGCCGGCACTCCGGGCCCGTCCGGCCTGGCCTTCGAGGGGCCGGCCCTGGACGGGGGCGCCCCCGGCCCGTCGGGCCCTGCCTTCGACGGCTGCGTCGGCCGTTCCCCGGCCTTCGGTTCGGCTTGCGCCAGCAGGGCGCGCGCGGCCGAGGCCACGAGGGGGACGTCGGCGTCCGCGACCTCCTTCAGCGTCCGCCTGGCCGTCAGCTCGCGCGCCGGGTCGGGCCCGGTGAGCCACTCGCCGAGCGCGGTCACCGCGCCGAGCCGGATGGCCGGGTGCGGGCTGTCCAGGCCGCTGCGCAGGGCCTCCGGCAGGGCCGCGGGGGCGACGGCCACGCCGGCCGGGCTGCGGGCGAGCAGGATCTTCCCCTCAGCGCCGTAGAGCCACCGCTGCGGGGTCTGCCGACCACCGCCGGAGCGGATCCGGTCGAAGGCGAACGCGTAGGCGTCGTCGACCGACACGTAGCCGTCGTGGTCCTCGTCGGCCGCGCCGCTGCGGATGCCGTCGACGATCGCGGTGGTGAACACCGAACCGGGCGGTTCCGTCCCGGACAGCGGCTCGCCCTCCCAGGAGTACTCGCTGCCGCGCGAGGCGGTCAGCACCACCCGCCCGCGGCCCTGGCCGCGCAGGCGCTCGCCCAGCGCCAGGTCCTCGTCACCCTTGAGCCCGTGCGAGAACGCGCCGCTGAAGCAGCAGTCGAGGATCACCACCAGCCGTCGGGCCCGGCAGTCCTCCATCAGGTCGAGCAGCCACTGCGACTCCACCCCGGTGGCGGCGAGCCGGGTCTTCACGGTGTCGGTGGCGGCGAAGTACAGCTTGCGGCGGACGTCGACGAGGCCGTGGCAGGAGAGGTAGACGAGCAGCAGGTCCTCCGGGTCGCGGCCGGTGAGGAACTCCTCCGCGGCCAGGCGGATCTCCTGCGCGGTCCGGTCGACCACCCGGGTCACCGCGAAGCCGCCGATCCGCGGGTCGGCGAGCACCTCGCTCAGCTGGTCGGCGTCGCGGGCCGGGGCACGCAGCTGGCGCAGCGCCGGGTCGGTGTAGCGGGCGGTGGCCACCACCAGCGCGAAGCGGAGTTCGTCGGGCAGGTCAGGGGACGGCCGCGTGACGTGCGAGCCAGTCATCGATCATCGTTTCCTGCTGCTTGGCGGTCACCCCGGTGACCTTGAGCGTGTCGCCGCCGTAGCTCAGTTCGACGACGTGGCCGGTGCGTCCGACCCAGTTCCGGACGGAGGTGACCACCGCCCGCAGCATGTCGAGGTCCACGAAGTGCACGAGCAGCACGCCGGCCAGGCTCCCGAGGCCCTTGGCCTCCTCGGGCGCGGACTCCTCCTCGACGGGTTCGGCGTCGGTGAGGTCGAGGTCGTCGAGCAGTTCGGTGCGGAGCCGGGCGGTGAGCTCCGTCAGCTCGTCCGGATCGAGGCCGGTGTCCGGCCGGACGTGGAGCAGTAGTCCGGTGGACCCGTCGAAGGTCGCCATGGCGCACGCTCCTTCCCCGAGGACCTGCGGCCGGTTGCCTCCCCACCATCATCTGCCGGAACGGGCCGACCGTCACCGTTTTTGCACGATCGATTCGTAGGGTGAGCGGTGCTCAAGGCGACGGACACTCAGCGCGACCGGCACCGGGCCGAAATCGGGGCTTCGCCGTGTCGGCACTCGTCCGGTGGACACTCAGCGCGACCGCCACGCGGAGTGACGAACGCCCAGCGTGACCGGTGTACCGCCGGTACCGCTGCTGCCACCCGTGCCACCGATGACACCGCTGCCGCCGGTGACGCCGCTGCCGCCGGCGATCAGGACGCTCCGGCCGACGGGGAGCGATCCCGGTCGTGTGCTTGTCACCGTGCCCGCACCCGCACCCGCGCCGTCCGCGCCCCCTCGGACAGCCGACGCTCCGTCACCCGACGCCCGTCAACCCCGATACCGCGAGATCACCCCGGAGAGTGGGAATCGACGGCGCCGCGGGGTGGTTGGGCCAGGTCGAGCGTACGGAAACTCTTGCAGAGGGGTCCCACCATGAAGATCGGCATCATCGGCGCGGGGAACATCGGCGGCAACCTGACGAGGCGCTTCACCGCCCTCGGCCACGACGTCTCCGTCGCCAACTCGCGCGGGCCGGAGTCGTTGGCCGGGCTCGTCGCGGAGACGGGGGCGCGGGCGGTGCCGGCCGCCGAGGCGGCAGACGGCGCCGACGTCGTCGTGGTCACGGTGCCGCTGAAGAGCGTGCCGGACCTGCCCGCCGGCCTGTTCGACGGGGCCGCCGAGGGCTTCGCCGTCATCGACACCGGCAACTACTACCCGAAGGAGCGCGACGGCCTGATCGCCGAGATCGAGGGCGGCCTGACCGAGAGCCGCTGGACGGAGCGGCACCTCGGCCACCCGGTCGTCAAGGCGTTCAACGGCACCTACGCCCAGGACCTGGTCGAGCGGCCCCTCCCCCAGGGGGATCCGGAGCGCCTCGCCGTGCCGGTCGCCTCCGACGACGAGGACGCCAAGCGCAGGGTCCGGGCGCTCATCGACGAGATCGGCTTCGACACCGTGGACGCCGGCAGCCTCGACGAGTCCTGGCGCCAGCAGCCCGGCACCCCGGTCTACGGCCTGCGCGCGGGCGTCGAGGCCGTGACGCTGGCGCTCGCCGAGGCCTCGCCGGAGCGTCCGGAGGCGCACAGGGCCTGAGGTGATCGAGGAGAGGCCACGGCGGAAGGTCAACAGCGAGAGGCCAACGGCGGGAAGCCAACGGCGGGAAGCCAACGGCGGGAAGCCAACGGCGGGGCGCTCCGGATGGGCGCCCCGCCGGAAGCCGGGTGGCACGGTCAGGCGATCCGACGGGCGCCCTCGGCCGGGGTCGCGGTCAGGGTGCGCGGGGCGGTGAAGCCCTTGGCCAGGAACGCGGCGGTGACGTCGGCCGCCACGGCCTCGGCCGCCTCCGCGTCCACGAGGGCGATGACGGAGCCGCCGAAGCCGCCGCCCGTCATCCGCGCGCCGTGGGCCCCGGCCGCGACGGCCGTGTCGACGGCGAGGTCGGTCTCGGGGCAGGAGACCCGGTAGTCGTCACGCAGTGAGGCGTGCCCGGCGGTGAGCACCGGGCCGAGCGCCGCGAGCGCGCCCGCCGCCAGGTGCGCGACGGCCTCGGTCACGCGCTCGTTCTCGGTGACCACGTGCCGCACCAGCGGCCGCAGTTCTTCCGGGAGCCGGGGCAGCGCGGACGCGAGGTCGGCCGGCCCGAGCTCGCGCAGGGCGGGCAGGCCGAGCAGCCGCGCCGCGCGCTCGCAGCCGGCCCGCAGGCCGGCGTACGCGCCGTCCCCGAGGTCGTGCTTGACCCTCGTGTCGAGGACGAGCAGCGCGAGACCCGCACCGGCCAGGTCCACCGGCACCTGGCGCATGGTGAGGTCCCGGCTGTCCAGGTGCAGGGCCGCGCCCGCGCGGCAGCACATCGAGGCCATCTGGTCCATGATCCCGCACGGCACGCCGACGTAGGCGTTCTCCGCCCGCTGCGCGACCAGCGCGAGCTCGGGCGCCGAAAGGCCCAGCCCGTACAGGTCGTTGTAGGCGATCGCCACCGCGCACTCCAGCGCCGCGGAGGACGACAGCCCGGCACCCGTCGGCACGTCGCTGTCCAGCGACAGCTCCGCCCCGCCGACGTCGTGCCCGGCCTCGCGCAGCGCCCACACCACCGCCGCCGGGTAGCCCGCCCACCCGGTGACGCTGCCCGGGGCGAGGTCCGCGACCGCCACCTCGGCACTGCCGCCCTTGGTGGAGTGCAGGCGCAGCAGCCCGTCGTCGCGGCGGCGGGCCTGGGCGCGGACGGTCTGCGGCAGGGCGATCGGCAGGACGAAGCCGAGGTTGTAGTCGGTGTGCTCGCCGATCAGGTTGACCCGCCCGGGAGCGGCCCACTCCCCCTCGGGCGCGTGTCCGTAGAGCCGGGTGAAGGACGGCTGGGAGAGGGTGTTCATCGGGCGACCTCCCGCAGCCGCTGGGCCGCGTGTTCGGGGCTGACGTCGTTGACGAAGGCGTCCATGCCGGATTCGACGCCGGCCAGGTACTTGAGCTTGTCGGCGGTGCGCCGGATGGTGAACAGCTCCAGGTGGAGGGCGAGTTCGTCCCGCTGGTCACGGGGTGCCTGGTGCCAGGCGGAGATGTACGGGGTGCGGCCGGTGCCGAAGAGGCGGTCGAAGCGGCGCAGCAGGTCGAGGTAGAGGCGGGGGAACTCGGCGCGTTCGGCCTCGTCGAGGGCGGTGAGGTCGGGGACGCGGCGGTGCGGGTAGAGGTGGACCTCGTAGGGCCAGCGGGCGGCGAACGGGACGAAGGCCGTCCAGTGCTCGCCGGCGAGTACGACCCTTTCGCCGTCGGCGCGTTCGGCGGCGAGGAGGTCGTCGAAGAGGTTGCGGCCCGTCGCCGTCCGGTGCGCGGCGGCGCGGGCGACCATGCGGGCGGTGCGCGGGGCGGTGAAGGGGAAGGCGTAGATCTGGCCGTGCGGGTGGGCGAGGGTGACGCCGATCTCGGCGCCGCGGTTCTCGAAGCAGTACACCTGTTCCACCCCCGGCAGGGCGGAGAGCGCGGCCGTGCGGTCCGTCCACGCGTCCAGGACCAGACGCGCGCGGGCCTCGGAGAGGTCGGCGAAGGACGCGTCGTGGTCGGCCGTGAAGCACACCACCTCGCAGCGCCCGGCCCCGGGACCGGCCGTCCGCAGTCCGCCGGTGAGCTCGCCCGGCGGTCCGGCCAGCGAGGGGAAGCGGTTCTCGAAGACGGCCACCTGGTAGTCGGCGGCGGGGATTTCGCTCAGCCGCCCGTCCTGGGAGGGGCACAGCGGGCACTCCTCGGCGGGCGGCTGGTAGGTGCGGGCCTGCCGGTGGGCGGCGACGGTGACCCAGTCCCCGGTGGCCGGGTCCCGGCGCACGTGGGAGGCGGGCGGCCGGGGGTCCAGCGGGCGCCGGTCGACGGCGTTCCGGGGCACGGCCGCGCCGCTGTCGTAGTAGATGAGCTCCCGCCCGTCCGCGAGCGTGGTCGCGGTCCTGGCGGTGGGCTCGGTGGCGGTCCCGGCCATGGCCTCGGTTCTCTCTCCTCGATCCGACATGAATCAACAATCTCGAACACTATCCAACAGACCCGCCGCCCCGGAAGCACCCGGCACCTGCCATGATGGCCATGCTGGCGATGAGCGCGGCCGCCCCGGCCGCACCGACCCGCGCCACGCCGACCCGAGGGAGGCCCTCCGATGGCCGACAGCGCCCAACCGCTCGCCGGGCAGCGACGCGCGCTGATCCTGGAACAGGTGCGCGCGCGGGGCGGGGTCCGGGTGACCGAACTCGTCCGCGACCTCGGGGTCTCCGACATGACGGTCCGCCGCGACCTCGACGCGCTGGCCCGGCGCGGACTGGTGGAGAAGGTCCACGGCGGCGCGGTGCGGGTCGAGGCGCCGCTCAGCGGCGAGCCCGGGTTCGAGACCAAGGCCGGCTGGGAGCTGCCCGCGAAGGAGGCGATCGCCCGCGCCGCCGCCGCACTCGTGCCGCCCGGTTCGGCGGTCGGCCTCGCGGCCGGCACGACGACCTTCGCGGTGGCCCGCCACCTGCGCGCCGTCGAGGGCCTGACGGTGGTCACCAACTCCCTGCGGATCGCCGAACTGCTGGAACAGCCCGACGACGACGGCACCCCGGCGACGGCCACGGTGATCCGCACCGGCGGCGTCCGCACGCCCTCGGACGCGCTGGTCGGCCCGGTCGCGGACCAGGCGATCCGCTCGCTGCACGTCAACGTGCTCGTCATGGGCTGTCACGGCCTCTCCACCGACACCGGGCTGACCACCCCCAACCTGGCCGAGGCCGAGACCAACCGGGCCTTCCTGCAGTCGGCCCGCCGCGTCATCGTGGTCGCCGACCACACGAAGTGGAACGCCGTCGGCCTGGCCTCCTTCGCCGCCCTCGACCAGCTCGACGTCCTGGTGACGGACGACGCCCTCGCCGCCGAGGAACGGACGGCCGCCGCCCGGCTGGTCGGCGAGCTGATCGTCGCGTCCTCCGGGGACTGACGGGCGGGACGGGGCGCGCCCCGAGGGGCCCGGCGACCGAGCCCGGATCCCCCTGCGGGGGGACGCCTCCGGCCCTCCGGGAGGACGTGGCGCCGCCTCCCACCGGCCAGCCTGGATGCATGACCACCGCATCGAACCCCGCTGCTCCGGCACCCCGTTGGGCCGTGCGAGCCGCACACGCCGCAGCCCTCACCACCGTGCCCTCGGGGCTGTGGCGGATCGCCCTGGCCCTCGGCCTTCCGGTCGGCTACGGCGACCAGGTGCTCCGCCAGGACTTCCACATCCCCGGCTGGGGCGCGGTCGCCGTGGTCGGCCTCAGCGTGGTCTCCGAGGCCCTCGCCCTGCTGACGCTCGGCCTGGTCCGGCCCTGGGGCGAGGTGGTGCCGCGCTGGATCCCGGTCCTCGGCGGCCGGCGTGTCCGCCCGCTCGCCGCCGTCGTCCCCGCCGCGCTCGGATCACTGGCCCTCGTCTACGTCTGGAGCGGGTTCCTGTTCTGGTGGAACGTCGATCACCACCCGGCGATGACCGGTCCCTGGGGCGACATCGTCGGGGTCCTCTACCAGCCACTGGTCCTCTGGGGCCCGCTGCTGGCCGCCGTGACCGTCTCCTACTACCGCCGCCACCGCTGAAGCCACCCGGCCGGTCATCGCGGCGCTCGACCCGTCATCGCGGCGCTCAACCCCCCGAACTCGCCCGCACCACCAGCTCGGTGGCCAGCTCCAGCCCCGCGCCGGGCGCCCGTTCCCCCCGCGCCTGGCCGAGCAGCCGCTCGACCAGCGCGGCGGCGATCGCCCGCAGCGGCAGCCGGACCGACGTCAGGGCGGGGTGCAGGTGGCGGCAGAGCGGCGTGTCGTGGAAGCCCGTGACCGCCACCTCCCGTCCGACCGTCAACCCCTCGGCGCGGACGGCCTCGTAGACGTCGAGTGCGAGCAGGTCGCTCGCCGCCGCGACGGCCGTCGGCCGGTCCGGGCGGCGCAGGAGCCCGCGCACGGCGGCGACGTCCGGCCCTGCCGCCGCCTCCGCCGTCAGGCCGAGCCGCCGCGCCTCGGCGAGGAAGCCCGCGCGGCGTTCCGCCATCCACGGCAGGTCCTCCGGGCCTCCCACGTACCCGAGGCGCCGGTGCCCGCGCTCGGCGAGGTGCCGCACGACGGCCGCCATCGCCGGGCCGTTGCCGATGTCCACCCAGTGCTGCGGCTCCCCCGGTCCCGTCCGCCCGAAGGTCGTGAACGGGACGCCGGCCCGGGCGACGTGGCCGATCCGCGGGTCGTCGCGCAGCACGTCCGCGAGCACGAGCCCGTCCACCTGGCGGGCCGCCACCAGCTCGTCGATGGCCGCGAGCGCGTCGCCGGCGCCCGACGCGTCGCCGGCATCCGTCCCGTCCCCCGCGCCCGACGCATCGCGGGTGCCCCCACTGCCCGGTGCCGGGCGGAACAGCAGCACCCGCAGCCCCTGCGCCCCGGCCGCGTCGACCAGCGCCTCCAGGAAGCCGGCCATCAGCGGGTTGGGGTCGAACGGGTCGTCCACCGGCGAGAGGTAGCCGATGGTGCGCCGGGCGCCGCTGCGCAGCGAGCGGGCCGACTGGTCCGGCTGGTAGCCGAGTTCGCGGATCGCGGCGGTCACCCGCTCCAGGGTGTCCGGGCGCACCCGGTGCGGGGCGTTGAGCGCGTTGGACACCGTCTGCCGGGACACGCCGGCCGCGCGGGCGACCTCCTCGATGGTGGTGGCCCCGCGACGCGGACGGCGCACTCCGGCCCCGCGCACGGCCTCGTCGGGCGTCGTGACAGCGCGGCGCGGTCGGCGTGCTCCCTCGGGCATGGCTTCCTCCGGCGTGCTCGGTCGGGTCATCGGTGCGGTCACGTGCGGCGCAGGGTCGGCAGCCCGCCGCGCGACACCTCGACGACGCCACCCCGGCGGGGTCCTCCCCACCCCGCCGGACGATACGCCCTCCGCATCCTCGACGATCACCTCCACTGCCCAACCGCACCTCCCATTCGGCATCGGCGCCGCACTCGCGCACGGCACCGTCGTTGCCCCGCCCCAACCAGCCGGACGGCACGCCGCCGCACGGACGCACGCTGCAAGGGCGTCGTCACGAGGTCACGTAGGCCACGGCGCCACCCGCCCACCGAGCAGCACCACCGACCCGACCACGCCCCACCCCACCCCGCCGGTCGCCCGAACGTGTCCTGAACGGTGGCCACCGCCGACCGGCTGCCGTCGACACCCGCCTTCGGATCGACATCGAAGGGCGCCCTCCCCACCCCGCCGGACGACGCGCCCCGCGCACGGCGAACTGCCGCGACCGCCGGGCCGGCGTGGTCACGACCGTCACATGCAGCATGGGGTCAGCCGCCCGCCGCGCGACAGCCCCACGACGGCGCCGCCCCGGGCCGAGCTCCACCCACCCCGCCGGACGACGCGCCCTCGCGCAGCCTCGACGATCGCCTCCCCCGGCCAACCACACCGCCGAGATCGGCACCGGCGCTGCACGGCCGCTGCAGGGCGAGCAGCCGGCCGCGCGATGCCGCAGCCCCGTCGACCAACCGCTCGCCCCGGCAATCGCACCTACCGTTCGACGCCGGCACTGCGCTCACGTACGGCACCGTCGTTGCCCCGCCCCAACCAGCCGGACGGCACGCCGCCGCATGCATGCACGCACGCACGCACGCACGCACGCACGCTGCAAGCGTGAGCGCCGCCCTCGCGACACCGCAACACCGCCGACCAGACCGAGCTCCACCCCGCCCAGCCGGGCGACCGGCCGCCACCACCGGGCCGGCCTCGTCGCGACGCTCACGCACGCCGCAGAGTCAGCAACCCGCCCCGCGGCACCGCGACGACGGCGCCGTCCCGGCCGAGCTCCACCTCGCCCTGCCGGACGACGCGCCCCCGCGCGTCCTGCACGACCGCCTCCGCCGTCCCGCTGCCGCCGGTCAGCCGCACGTCCGGGTCGGCGTCGGCGTTGGCCACCAGCAGGGTGCGCCACCGGTCGCCGCCCGCGTCGACCGGCAGCGCCGCGTAGCGGGCGACGGCGACGGTGTCCGGGCCGGTGGCAGTGACCATCGGGTAGCCGAGGTCCGGCCGGGCCGGGCGCAGTTCGCCGAGTTGCAGGGTGTCGGCGTGGGCGCGGAAGACGCCGAGCCAGAAGGCCAGGGCCTCGCGCTGCTCCGGGCGCAGCGCGGCGAGGTCGACGGACACCTGCGGCACCGCGAACAGGACGTTGATCAGGTGGCAGGCGATCTGCTCGGGCGGCTCGACCGGGTGCCAGGTCAGCATGTCGGCGTGGACCGGGACGGGCCCGGCGGCGAGCCGCACGTCGATCGTCCGCTGCCGGTTCTCCTGGGGGCTGAGCGGGCAGTCGGTGGCCCGGATCATGGTGACGTACGGCCACAGGGCCGGGCTGACGTAGGGCTGGCGGTGCTCGATCATCGCGTCCGGGTGGGCGGCCGTGATCCGCCGGCGCAGCTCGGCGAGCAGCCGTTCGACGGCCTCGTCGACGCTCGCGCAGTCGGCCCCGGGACCGGGTTCGGGCGCGTCCGCCCGCGCAAACCAGTCGACGAAGTCGACCTTGAGGCCGTCCATGCCCCATTCCTCGACGGCCCGCGCGAGCCGGCCGACCAGGAACTCGCGGACCTCCGGGTAGCGGGGGTCCGCCACGACGGCTCCCATGGGCCCGGCGTCCGCGAGCGCGTACCGGCCGATGCGCTCGAACGCGGCGCTGTTCTTGCCGATGAACGGCAGCGCGTACCAGAGCATGTACTGCACGCCGAGCTCGTGGACGCGCCGCACGTGGGCGGCGGTGTCCGGCAGCGAGACCGGCTCCCAGTCGCCGCAGTGCCCGTAGCCGCGCGTGCGGTCGGCGGTCATCCAGCCGTCGTCGACGATGATCACGTCCAGCCCGAGCTCCTTGCCGAGCGCGGCCTGGGCCTCGACGGCCTTCGGCGAGATGTCCTGGTGCATCGCGTACCAGGTGGAGTAGGCGGGGCGGCGGGCGGCTTCGGGCACGTCCGCCCGGTGTGCGGTGCCCCACCACTCGGCGAGGCCGGCCAGGCAGCGGGCGAAGTGGCGGCGCGAGGTGTCGATCCGCACGGTGAGGCGGCCGGGGGCCTGCGCCCAGAAGCGGAACTCGCCGGTCTCCTCGACGACTCCCGCGCCGGCCAGCACGTCGGGCCGCTCGGCGGCGAAGGCGCAGATCGCGACGTCGCCGGTGCCGACGAGGGCGGCGATCGGGGCGCCGGCGGCGATCCCGGTGCGGCGCGGGGCGCTCCAGGCGGCGGGCAACCAGCCGGTGCCGCGCGGTTCGGGCGTCCAGAGGGCGGTGGCGTCCACGCACGGCACCCGCCACTCGATGCGGACGTCGCCATCGGCCACCGGTGTCGCCTCGACGGTCACCTCGACCACCCCGTCGGCGACCGCGCGGGCCGTCCCGGCGCCGCTCACCCGCAGGTCGAGGCCCTCGGCGTACAGCGGGCGCAGGCCGCCGGTGGCGGAAGGGGCGGCGGGGGCGTGCGGCTCCCAGATGTCGGTCACGGGTTCAGCCCTTCGTCGCACCGGCCAGCAGGCCGGAGATGAACTGCCGTTGCAGGACCAGGAAGAGGACCATCATCGGCAGGGTGGACAGCGCGGTGCCGGTGAGGATCGCGCCGTAGTCGGTCGTGCTCTTGTTGCCGTACAGGGTGGCGATGGCCACCGGCAGGGTGTGCATGGCGGGGCTGCGCAGCGCGACCAGCGGCCACACGAACTGGTTCCAGGAGCCCAGGAAGAGGAAGATCGCGAGTGCCGCCAGCACCGGCCGCATGACCGGCACGACGACGCTCCACAGCACCCGGAACTCACCCGCGCCGTCCACCCGTGCGGCGTCCAGGAGTTCGTCCGGCAGTCCGGCGAGGGACTGCCGCATCAGGAAGATCGCGAACGGCACGCACAGGCCGGGCAGGATGAGCGCCTGGTAGGTGTCGAGCAGACCGAAGCTCATCATCATCTTGAACAGCGGTACCAGCATGACCTGTTCGGGCACCACGAGGGTGGAGAGCAGCAGCCCGAACAGCAGACTCCGGCCCCGGAAGCGGAACTTGGCGAAGGCGTAGCCGGCCAGCAGCGCGACCACCAGGGCTCCGACGGTCTGGACCCCGGCCACCAGCAGCGAGTTTCCGATCACCCGGAGCAGGCCGATCCTCCGCTGCAGGTGGTCGAGGTTGTCGCCGAGGTGGCCGCCGGGCAGCAGCTTGGGCGGCCAGTCGAAGATGTCCGTGTCCTTGCGGGTGATGGCGATCACCAGCCAGTAGAACGGGCCGACGGAAAGGCCGGTGAGGCCCGCGAGGAGGAAGGTCAGCGGCCAGCCGCGCAGTTTCGTGATCGGCTTCATCGCTCCCGCTCCCCCATCAGCCGCATCTGGACCGCGCCGAGCACGGACACCAGCAGGGTCAGCGCGTAGGCGATGGCGGACGCGTAGCCGAAGTCGAAGTACCGGAAGCCGTTCTGGTACAGGTACATGGAGACGGTCAGCGTCGCGTTGTCCGGGCCGCCGCCGGTCAAGACGTAAGGCTCGTCGAAGAGTTGGAGCGTGCCGATGGTGGACAGCACGACCGTGAACAGCAGCACCGGGCGAAGCGCGGGCACCGTGACCGCCGTGAACCGCCGCACCGGGCCCGCCCCGTCGACCATCGCGGCCTCGTACAGCTCCTTCGGGACGCCCTGGAGGCCTGCCAGGTAGATGACGGCGTTGTAGCCCGTGTAGTGCCAGGTCAGCACCAGGACGACGGCCATCCGCGCCCAGAACGGGTCGCCGAACCAGTCGACGACCGGCAGGCCGATCGCGTCCAGCAGCCAGTTGACGGCGCCGTGGTCGGAGTCGAGCAGGAAGGCGAAGATCACGCCGGTGGCGACCAGGCCGGTCACGGCCGGCATGAAGACGCCCAGCCGCCACACCGCCCGCCAGCGCACCAGCGCCGAGTTGATGCCGACGGCCATCAGCAGGGCCAGCCCGAGCATCACCGGGACCTGCACGACGAGGATCTCGGTGGTGTTGCGCAGGGCCGTCCAGAACAGCGGATCGTCCAGCAGGCGACGGTAGTTGGCGAGTCCTGCGGAGCGGGCGGCGGTGCCGGAGCCGGCGGTGAAGGAGAGGAGCAGCGAGTCGACGACGGGGTACGCCTTGAACACGCCGAAGGTGACCAGGGCGGGGGCGAGGAGCAGGTACGGCACGGCGGTGCGGCGGCGCCGGGCACGCGCGAGGGACGGTTGGACGGTCGTCGTCATGCGATGCTGCGCCCGGTCTGCTGGGCGAGTTGCTTGGCGGCGTCCTGGAGGACGGCGGCCGGGTCGCCGCCCTTCAGGAACACTTTCGTCTGGGCGTCGCCGGCCAGCTTGAGGGCGCGGGCGTAGTCCCCGGAGTAGTTGGTCGGGTCGCCGCCGTCGACGGCCAGGTCGGCGAAGGTCCGCAGCACGGGCTGGCCGCCGTAGTAGGCGCTCGGTGCGCCGTACATCGGGTCGGTGTAGGCCGCGGTGAGCGCGGGGAAGACGCCGCCGGCGGTGAACATGCTGTTCACGGAGGCCGGGCGGGTGAGCGCGTACTCGACGAACTTCCAGGCGGCGCGGCGGCGCGGGCTGGAACCGGCGACGGCGAGGTGGGTGGAGTTCACGAGCGCGGTGCGCTTGCCTCCGGCGGTGACGGCCGGGGGCTTGGCGAGGCGCCAGTGTCCGCTCTGGTCACCGAACTTGGCCTCCAGGTAGTGCGCCGCCCAGGCGGGCATGGGGGCGACGGCGAGCTTGCCGGCCTTCATCAGGGTGGCCCAGCCCTGCTCGCCGGGGGCATCGGCGACCAGCCCGGCGCCGTCCAGCCGCTTCAGGACGTCCATCGCGCGGACGGCCTCGGGCGTGCCGAGCGTGATCCGCCCCTGGAGGTCGAAGTAGAACGCTCCCTGAAGCTGCATCAGCGACTGCACGAAGTCCAGGTCGGGGTCGGGGTTGGCGGCCTTGTTGATGCCGATGAGGGAGATGCCGGGGTTGGCGGCCCTGAACTTCTCCGCCACGGCGATCAGGTCGTCCCAGGTGGCGAGGGCGGTCGGGTCGATGCCGGCCTTGCCGAAGTAGTCCTCGCGGTAGAAGAACCCGAGCGGGTTGACCTCCCAGGGCAGCGCGTAGGCGTGGCCGTCCTTGCCGGTGACGACCGGCCACAGGCCCTTGGCGAAGTCGTCCTTGTGGGCGTCGGCGCCGAAGGAGGACAGGTCGGCGAGGCCGCCGGGGAACTTGTCCAGGTAGCCGGGCAGGTAGTCGCAACCGATGTGGAGGACGTCCCCGAGCCCCTGCCCGCCTGCGGCGAGACCGACGGTGATCTTGTCCCAGATCGCCGGGTTCCCGATGTCCTGGACGTCGACCTTGATGCCGGGGTTGTCCCGCTCGAACGCCGGGACGACCCCGCGCAGCGCGGCAGCGGCCGTGGCCCACGACCACACGGTGACCGTGCCGGTTTCGGCGTCCCCGCCTGCGGCTCCCGCCGATCCGGAGTCCCCGCAGGCCGCCAGCGCTCCCCCGGCCGCCAGGGCCAGCAGACCGGCCCCGGAGGCGCGGAGGAGCTCGCGACGTGAAAGGTGTGACATTGCATCGCCTCCCGTTTTTGAACGTTCAAATCCACAAAACAGACCAGAACCAAACAGTCCCGAACGAGCGCCACACAGCAAACGCCACCTGCCGTACGCCGTCAACCCCCAGGTACGCCCGCAACCGTTCCGTTACCAGGCGACGGGATGGCTGCGGGGGGTAGTTGGGGGGGGGGCGGGTACCGGGAACAACGGGGAGATAAGGGGGGGGGGGCGTGGTTTATTTTTAATTATTAAAAAAAAAAAAGGCCAGGGAAAATAGTTAT
>NZ_JBHWGV010000007.1:35634-37408 GCF_042732955.1 Kitasatospora sp. NPDC059747
GACCCGGGCACCGCCCCGCCCACACCCCCCCGCCCCCCCCCCACCGGTCCCGTCACGCGCCCCGGGGTGGGCCGCGCGTCACGGCGGTGGGGCCCACCCCCCGCGCAAGCTCTCGGTCAATCGGGGGCCGGGCAGAGGTAGATCGGGTGGGGCGCGATGCCCACGAACGCGATCACGCGCATGGCGCCGACTTCGAGCAGCTGGCGGGCGATGCGGTCGGCGGACCGGGGCGAGAAGAGGTCGGCGAGGAAGTCGGCCTGGTCCTCGTCGAGCGGGAGGTGGGAGACGGCGGTGCGGACGGCTTCGAGGGCGTCGGGGAGGCGGGAGAAGGTGGCGGCCTTGGTGACGCCCTTGATCTCGACGCTTACGGCGAAGGGGAGTTCGGCTTTCACTTGGTGCCCCCGATCGTGGCCCAGATCGCCTTGCCGACGCCGCCCGCACGCGGGCAGCACCCCCAGCGGGAGGCGAGCTGCGAGACGAGCCAGAGCCCGCGCCCGGCTTCGTCCTCGACGGTCGCGGGGCGCGCGTACGGACGCCCCGCGCCGGCATCGTGCACCTCGATGCGGAGGGCGTCGGGGTGGAGGGAGAAGTGGACGTAGAGGAGGCGCCCGGGCGGGGTCATGGCGTGGAGCACGGCGTTGGTGACGAGCTCGCTGAGCACCAACTCGCCGGTTTCGACGAAGAGTTCGCCGGAGGGTTGGGCGGCGAGGAAGCCGCGGAGCAGCTTTCTGGCCGCGGCGACGGACTTGCGATGTCTCGGCAGCCAGTACGAGTAGTCGGCGGCGGGGGCGGGCGGCTTCTCCAGCATTCCGGGCATGGCAGGGCCTCCTGGAAGTGAGGCTCGCCGCGGCGGCAACGGCCCAGAAGAGGCACGGGGATGCCCGGGTGGCCATCCATCAAGATCGCCGCAGGCGGGCAATCGGACTACTCCTCGTAGCCTGCTCCGCACACTCCGCAATCTGCAAGACTTCATTTTGAGTACTTCAAAGTCGATGACTCGGTCTGTTGACGCTCATTGCGAAGCGGGCACACGGGTGCTTTCATTTCGAGCGCTGACGGTGCTTCATACTGGAAGCCAGGAAGGGGTAGGGCCATGGCGGAAGGGCCGACTGGATCAACGGTGCCGCGCAGGCAACTTGGTCGATACCTGCGCGATCTGCGCAACCGATCGCGACTCACAGTGCGGGCAGCGGCTCGCACGCTGGAGTGGTCGGAGGCGAAGATGTGGCGCATCGAGACCGGCCAGACCTCGCTGCGCAGCCTCGACGTCGAGGCGATGTGCAAGGTCTACGGAGCGCCCGCCGAACTCACCGAGGCTCTGATGGGGCTCGCGAAGGAGACCAAGGCTCGGGGCTGGTGGCACTCCTACGGGGACGTGATCCCGGAAGGCTTCGATCTCTTCATCGGGCTGGAAGAAGCCGCGTCGAGGATCGCTTGGTACGAAAGCGAGTTGGTACCCGGCCTTCTACAGACCGAAGGCTACTCGCGCACGATCATGCGGGCGGACAACCCGCACGAGGACGATGACGAGATCGAGCGGCGAGTCCACCTCCGCTCGACGCGTCAGGTCCTCCTCACCAGGGTCACGGATCCGCCTGTGTTCGACGTAGCGCTCAACGAGGCAGTGCTGCGCCGCCCCGTGGGCGGATCCCGAACCATGGCCGGGGGGGGGGGGGGGGGGGCTCGGCGACCCCGTCGCAGCGCGGGAGGTGCGGCGCGCACGACTCAACACAGGACAGGGACTCTAACACTCGCTCCGCGCCTAGATCGAGGG
>NZ_JBHWGV010000007.1:37418-38118 GCF_042732955.1 Kitasatospora sp. NPDC059747
ACCCCCGTCCCCCCAACCCCCCGTGCGCCCCCTTCCCCCCCCCCCCCCCAGCTCCCCCCCCCCCCCGGCGCCTCCCCCACCACCCGCCCGCCCAGAACCCCCCCCTCCTCGAAGTGGGCGAGCTGGCCAACGTCACCATCAAGGTAGTCCCGTTCAGCGCGGGTCTACACCTGGGCGTCATGTCAGGCCCGTTCGGGATTCTGCGCTTCCCGCTGAACGGCGACGGCTCCGAAACCGAGCCACCGACCGTCTATGCGGACGGCTACACCGGCGACCTCTACCTGGACAAGCCCGGCGAAGTGGAACGCTACGACGCTGCGTTCAAGAACATCTGGGAGACGGCACTCAGCGAACAGGCGTCAAGGCAGCTGATCTCGGAAGTGGCAGGAAGTTATGGACACGGTTGACCTGACAATAGCGGCGTGGTTCAAGTCCAGCCGCAGCAACGGACAATCTGCATGCGTTGAGGTCGCCATCCTCGACGATGGCACCGTTCCCGTACGGGATTCCAAAGATCCGCAGGGCCCCGCACTAGTCTTCCCGGCCAGCGCATGGACAGCATTCGTCGCCGCCGTGAAGGCCGGCGATCTTCCGATCACGTAACCGGGTTGCGGGGGGGGGGGGGGCGGGCGCGCCCCCCCCCCCCCCCGCGGGCCCCCCCCCCGCCAAACCCCCGGGCCCCGCTGGGGGGGAATAAGAG
>NZ_JBHWGV010000007.1:38128-38621 GCF_042732955.1 Kitasatospora sp. NPDC059747
TCACCCTTCTTTGGGCCGGCGCGTTACGCCCGAATTAATACCTATCACCGTGGGGGGGGGGGGGGGGCGCGGCCCCGCCCCCCCCCCCCCCGCGCCCTCGCTGCCGCCGACGACGCAACACGCGCTGCCATCGATGGTACGAAGTCAGACAAGAGGGTGGGCATATGACCATGCCGGCAATCTCTGCTCGGGGCTGGTACAAGAGCAGCTACAGCGCGCAGGCGAACGAGTGCGTGGAGACGGGCCACGTCACCACTGGCGACATGGCCGTCCGGGACTCCAAGGACCCCAGTGGGCCGGCGCTCATCTTCCGCGCCTCCGCGTGGGAGGCATTCGTCGCAGCCATCAAGACCGGAGAACTCCCCTCCGCCTGACCACGCGTGGGGGGGGGGGGGGGGGGCGCCCCCGCCCCCCCCCCCAAAAAACAAACAACCCCGAGGAACACGGGGGTGACAGTGTGTTTTTAAAAAAATAAGACGGGCACGGACTATTG
>NZ_JBHWGV010000007.1:38631-71525 GCF_042732955.1 Kitasatospora sp. NPDC059747
CGGGGTGGGAGCCTTTGCCCCCCCCAACCAATACCTGACCCCCCCCCCCCTCTTCCCCAGGTTGTTTTGGGCTTTGGCCCTCCCCTACTCCCCCCCCACGAACGATCCACTCACGCCTGAGCATCAGGGCTGTACGAATAGAACATGCGCTGATCCATCCCCGCGCCCTTCCAGGCCAGGAACAGGCAACCACAGTTGCCGAACGCGGCCAGCGCCGGCCCGTTGCTGGTACCTCCGCCCAACTGGCGCTGGTCGCCGAAGTTCTGGCCGTTGTTGCTCGCGGTGTAGAACATCCGCGAATCCTCCCCCGCACCCTTCCAGGCGATGAAGATCGCGTTGTTGAACGTCGCCAGCGTCGGCGACTGACTGGTCCCGCCCACGCCCTGGACCCAGCCCCGCTGCGTCCAGCTGTAGCCGTCGCCGGTCGTCGCGTAGTAGACGTGCTCGTCATTGGCGCCCTTCCACGCCAGGTACAGCTTGCCCGCGAACTCGGCCAGCGCGGGGCCGGTGCTGGTGGCACCTCCCCCATCCACCTCCCGCTGCTCCGACCACGACCGGCCGTCCCAGCTCACGCTGAAGAAGAGCCTCGGATCGTCACCTGCACCCTTCCAGGCCAGGACCAGCCGGCCGTTGTAGGTCGCCAGCGCGGGAGCGGAGTTCGAGCCGCCTCCCACACCGGTCTGGTCCGTCCAGTTCACGCCGTCGGGGCTTGAGGCGTAGAACATCCGCTGGTCGTTCCCCGCCCCCTTCCACGCCAGGTAGAGCCGCCCGCTGAAGGCGGCGAGGGTCGGGCTGGTGCTCGTACCGCCCCCGACCCCGACCTGGTCCGTCCAGTGCACCCCGTCCCAGCTGGAGGCGTAGAACATCCGCGGGTCGTCGCCCGCACCCTTCCAGGCCACGTACAGGCGGTTGTTGAAGGACGCCATCGTCGGTCCGGCATTCGAGCCGCCGCCGACCGGAGCCTGTGCGGTCCAGTCGCCGGAGGCGGCCGAGGCCGTACCGGCCCCGACGGTCGTGCATGCGAGGATCACACCCACCAGCACGCTGACGAGTGCGAGAACGCGCTTTGACACGGAGACTTCCCTTCTCCCGGGGGATCCTCCTTCGCCCTGCCCGCCCAACTCGCAAGCCGGCCACCGCCCCTGAAGACCGGAGCCACGGATCCCGGAGTGACGCCGACAGCGTGTCAGCTGACGTGGTCATGCGGAAGTCGTCCTCGTAGTCAGCCGATAAACGTGCAGCTCACTCGCACGAGAAGTCGGCCACGCCGACTTCTCGTGCAAGCGTCGTGCCCCCACCGCTCGGAGGCGGCGGGGGCACGACGACGTTCGCAGGTGCGGTTAGCGCGAGAGGTCGACGTCGAATTCCACGGCTGCCAGATCGTCGTCATCGACCGTGTAGGCGCGGACCTGGAGCTTGAACTTCGCCCTCGGAACCTCCCTCGGGAGGCCGATGACCGCTGTCAGGACCGCGTCCCCCTTCGGGATGGGGCGCTTTCCGTCGCTGGTGTCGCAGCTCAGCTCCAGGCCCTCGGCACCGCCGCCGCGAAGCTCCGCAAAGAGGTCGTACTTGCGCTCGATCAGCTTGATCAGCCCGAGCTTGACCACGAGGTCGAAGTACGCGCCGTCCTCGATCGCCCTCGTCGCAGCCGCGTCGATCCGGAGTGTGACGGGGCTTCCCGGCTTCGGCGGATCCGGGGTGACGGTCATGGACTTGATCTGTAGCGCGTCCGTCGGCAAACCTCTGTCCTCATAGCTCCAGCCGGCCATCTTGAACTCCCTCCGTCACGACGCACCGCCGTGGCACGTCGCGACAGTCTGGACTCCGGCAGGCGGCTCCTACGGGCGGAGACACGTCAAACCACTCGAACGGGTGCGCGCTCAGCGGCCGACTTCCCGAAGGCGGAAGTCCTCGACCGTCTCCCTCCGGATCAGCAGCCGTGCCCTGCCATCCTTCACGGCGGCCACCGGCGGACGACCCACCATGTTGTAGCCGCTGGCCATCGACAGCTGGTACGCCCCCGCTGCCGGCACGGCCAGCAGGTCACCCGGCCGCAGGTCGGCCGGCAACAGCGCGTCGCGCACGAGCACGTCCCCGGCCTCGCAGTGCCGCCCGACCACGTCGACCCGCGCCGTCCCCGCGTCCGTACGGCGGCCCACCATCCGCACGGTGTACTCCGACCCGTACAGCACCGGCCGCGGGTTGTCGCTCATGCCGCCGTCCACCGCCGCGAACGTCCGCCCGTCCGCCGTGTGCTTCACGGACAGCACCCGGTACACCGCCACAGCCGCCGGGCCGGCGATCGCCCGGCCGGGTTCGACGATCAGGCGCGGCACCTCCAGGCCCGCCTCGGCGCAGCGCACCGCCAGCCGGTCCGTCACCCGCACCGCGAACTCGGCGACGTCCAGCTCCTCGTCGCCCGGCAGGTACCGGATGCCGTGGCCACCGCCGAGGTCGAGCTCGGGCAGCTCGACGCCGTGCCGGTCGCGCACGTCGGCGAGCAGCCGTACGAGCGTGTCCACGGACTGGAGGAACGGCTCGATCTCGGTGATCTGCGAGCCCAAGTGGCAGTGCAGGCCGACCAGTTCCAGCCCCGGCTGGTCGAGCACCCGGGCAATGGCATCGGCCGCGTCGCCGCCCTCGATCGGGAAGCCGAACTTCTGGCCGCCCACGCCCGTCCGCACGGCCGCGTGGTGCCCGGCCGCGATCCCCGGGACGACCCGGACCAGCACCTTCTGCGGCGTGTCCGCCGCCACCAGCGCCGCGAGCCGAGCGATCTCCGCCGGCCCGTCGATGACGATCCGGCCGACGCGCAACCGCCGCGCCAGCCTCAGGTCCTCCGGGGACTTCGCGTTGCCGTGCAGCAGGATCCGCTGCGCCGGGAACCCGGCGGACGAGGCCAGCCACAGTTCACCCGACGAACAGACGTCCAGGCCCAGTCCCTCCTCCGCGACCCAGTCCGCCATCGCGCTGCACAGGAACGCCTTGCCCGCGTACAGCACGTCCGCGTGCGGCAGCGCCCGGCGGTACGCGCGGGCGCGCCCCCGCACCTCGGCCTCGTCGAGGACGTACAGCGGCGTGCCGAACCGTTCGGCGGCCTCCGCCAGCCCGACTCCGCCGACCAGCACCTCCCCGCCGGGCCCCGTCCGCGCCGACGCGGGCCAGGGGCCGCCGAGCGCGTCGGCGGAGGTGGAGGTCACGGAGGGAGGGGCGGTGAGCTGGGTCATTGCGGCTCCTACGGAACGTCGAGCGGGTGGCGGTCAGTCCTCGAAGTGCATCGCGTATCGGCAGTGCGCCGGGCGGGTACGGCTGCGGTCGACCTCGGAAGGGGCCGGGGCGGCGGGCGCGGGCTCGGGGCGCTCGGCGACGGGCACGAGGCGGATCGTGCGTTCAAGCGGCTCGTCGACGTCGATCAGGGCGGTGGCGGTGGTCATCGAAGACTCCCAGGGAAGGTCGTGGAGGGCCGTCGTCCGCGGCCCCCGGTTCCAGTGCAAACCCATCGCACACCGACCGCACCCGCCCTTGACGCGTGACCTACGCGAACGGGGCCCACCTTGACGACTTCCTGACATTCCCCCCGACCCCAGCCCCCCGAACGGGTGTTCGCGCAGGTCGGAGGCTGGGTCGATCATGGTGTCAGGGAACTGTCAAAGAAGGCCGTTCCGCCGCCAAGCCCGCGTCAAGACCGGCATGGCGCACAGGAATCCGGTGGTGGGCTGTCCGCCGTTCCCGTCGCCACCGAACCCGCCGCCCCACCGCAAGGGGCAGCCCGGAAGGTCCCCGAGACGATGCGCCGTACGGCCCTCACGGACACCACCGACCACCCGCAGCACGCGCCCCACCCGCAGCAACCGCAGCAACCGCAGCACCCCAGTCATCGGCCCAGCGGCCCCGCCAACGGACGCCGTCGCCTCATCACCCGGCAGCAGCTCGCCGAGGCCCTGCCCGCCGCCGTCCGCAAGCTGCACCCGCGCACGATGGTCCGCAACCCGGTCATGCTCGTCGTCGAGACCGGCTCGGCCCTCACCACGCTGAACGCCGTCGCCCGCCCCAGCGTGTTCGCATGGGTGATCAGCTTCTGGCTCTGGCTCACCGTGCTGTTCGCCAACCTCGCCGAGGCCGTCGCCGAGGCGCGCGGCAAGGCGCAGGCCGACTCGCTGCGCCGCGCGCAGGCCGGCACCACCGCCCGACGGCTGCTGCACTGGCGGGTCGGCATCCCTGACCACCGTCACGAGGTCATCCCCGCCAACGAGTTGATGCTGCACGACATCGTGCTCGTGTCGGCCGGCGAGGTGATCCCGCAGGACGGCGAGGTGGTCGAGGGCGTCGCCAGCGTCGACGAGTCGGCGATCACCGGCGAGTCCGCCCCCGTCATCCGCGAGTCCGGCGGCGACCGCACCAGCGTCACCGGCGGCACCAGAGTGCTCTCGGACCACTTGATCGTCCGGATCACCTCCCGGCCCGGGCAGAGCTTCATCGACCGGATGATCAGCCTGGTCGAGGGGGCCAACCGACAGAAGACGCCGAACGAGATCGCGCTCAACATCCTGCTCGCGTCGCTCACCATCATCTTCATCCTCTCCGTCGTCTCCCTCCAGCCGATGGCCATCTACGCGCACGCCCCGCAGACCACCGTCGTGCTGTGTGCCCTGATGGTCGCGCTCATCCCGACGACCATCGGCGCGCTGCTCTCCGCGATCGGCATCGCCGGGATGGACCGGCTCGTCCAGCGCAACGTCGTCGCCCTTTCCGGCCGGGCCGTCGAGGCCGCCGGGGACGTCGACGTGCTGCTGCTCGACAAGACCGGCACCATCACCTACGGCAACCGGCGGGCCGTCGCCCTGCACCCGCTGCCCGGCGCGACGACCGAACAGCTCGCCGAGGCGGCACAGTTGGCGTCCGCCGCGGACGAGACGCCGGAGGGGCGCTCGCTCGTCGAACTGACGAACCGTCAGTACTGGGTGCCGCCAAGGGCGCCCGGCGAGCTCGGCGAACAGCGGCCCGTCCCGTTCACCGCGCACAGCCGGATGAGCGGCGTCGACCTGAGCTGGCCCGACGGGACCGCCTGCCTCATCCGCAAGGGCGCCGCGAACGCCGTCGCCCAGTGGGTCGTGCAGTCCGGCGGCCGGCTGCCGATGGCGGCCAAACCGCTCGTCGACCGGATCGCCGGGGACGGCGGCACCCCGCTGCTCGTCGCCGTGCACGACCGGCACGGCGCCCGCGCGCTCGGCGTCGTCGAGCTCAAGGACGTCGTCAAGGAGGGCATCGCCGAACGCTTCGCCGAGCTGCGGCGGATGGGCATCCGCACGGTCATGGTCACCGGCGACAACCCGCTCACCGCCAAGGCCATCGCCGAGGAGGCCGGGGTCGACGACTTCCTCGCCGAGGCCACGCCCGAGGACAAGCTCGCCTACCTGCGCCAGGAGCAGGCCGCCGGGAACATGGTCGCGATGACCGGCGACGGCACCAACGACGCCCCCGCCCTCGCCCAGGCCGACGTCGGCGTCGCCATGAACTCCGGCACCCCGGCGGCGAAGGAGGCGGGCAACATGGTCGACCTCGACTCCAACCCGGCCAAGCTCATCGACATCATCCGGGTCGGCAAGCAACTCCTCATCACCCGGGGCGCGTTGACCACCTTCTCGATCACCAACGACGTCGCCAAGTTCTTCGCGATCATCCCCGCGATGTTCGCGAACGCCTACCCCGGGCTGCACCACCTCAACATCATGGGGCTGCACAGCCCGCAGTCCGCGATCGCCTCCGCGATCATCTTCAACGCGCTGATCATCGTCGCGCTCATCCCGCTCGCCCTGCGCGGCGTCCGCTACCAGCCCGCCTCCGCGACCGACCTGCTCCGGCGCAACCTGCGGGTGTACGGGCTGGGCGGGCTGGTCCTGCCGTTCCTCGGCATCAAGGCGATCGACCTGCTGATCGAGTTCGTCCCGGGGCTGGGCTGACCGCCGCCGGTGCGAGTAGCGGTACCGGCACCGGTGCTACTAGTACGCACGGCTGTCAGGGGGCCGTCAAGATGCGGGCGACACGCGTCATGGCAGCGTCAGCGGCGACGCGGACGGGGTGGTTCCGGGGTTCACTGGACATGACGGAACCGAAGACACGCACCCACACGAAGACAAACTGGCACACGGAGGCGAACGGCCATGACCGGGACCACCCGAGTGATCGTCGGCCTGAGCGGATCACTGAGCAGTCTCGCCGCTCTCTACCACGCCGTCGGCGAAGCGGCGCGGCACGGAGCCACCCTCGTGCCGGTCGCCGCCTGGACCGCGCACGACCGGGACGGGCTGCGACCACTGTCCGAACTGGAGCACGCCGCCCGCCGGCGCCTCGACATCGCCTTCGAACAGGCCTACGGCGGGTACCCGTCCGGCCTGGTCGTCCACCCCGTGGTGGTCAACTCCGAACCGGGACCCGCCCTGGTCGGCGCCGTCACCGGCCCGGACGACATCCTCGTGATCGGCGCCGCCACCCGCCGTCGGCTCGACCGGCTGCGCCACGCGTCGGTCGCCCGCCACTGCCGCCACCGGGCCGGATGCCGGGTCGTCGAGGTGTCCCCGTCCGATCTGCTGACCCGCCTCGAACTCCCCGCCCGCACGGGCGCCCCGCTCCCGCTCCTCGCCCGCTGACGCCACCGACCGCGGCACCGCATCATCGCGGCATCGCGGCACCACGCCACCGACCGCATCACCGCGGCACCACGACCAGGGCCGCCGGGGCCGGCCCGGCGAGCCCCCCTCCGCCGCCCCCGTCCGATCCGCCCGGACGGGGGCAGCGCCATGCCAACGTTCCTACGGAGATGGGGCGTTGAGGTGGTCGCTCAGCCATGTGAGCGAGGGCGGGAGCAGTCGCGTCCAGGTCGTGAAGTTGTGCCCGCCCGAGTCCACCGTGGCCTGCGCCACCGTGAGCGGCGGACGGGCCGCCGCCGCGAAGGCCGACGAGTCCGCGTACGTGCTCCCGTCCTCCTTGCTGTCCGCGAGCAGCGCCGACAGCGACGGCATCGGCAGGTGCGCGAGGCGCCACGTGAGGTCGGCCTCGTCGCGGCGCTGCGCGCTGCCGCCGAAGAGGTCCCCGGTCGTGATGTCGTCCGCCGCCTTGAAGTAGCCGGAGAGCGAGACCACGGCCGGGAAGGTCTGCGGGTGCACCATGCCGAGCTTGAGCGCGCAGTAGCCGCCCGTCGAGTCGCCGATCACGCCGAGGCTCCCGGTGCCGTCCAGGACCCGGTAGGAGGCGCGCAGGTCGGCCGGGACGTCCGTCGTGTAGTACGACTGCGCCTGCGGGCCGTTCGGGACGTCCTCGCACTCGCTGTCCCGGGGCATCGACGGCGACGGGCGCATCAGCACGAGCACGGCCGGCCGCATCGCGCCCTTCCGCAGCAGGTCGAGCTCGTACGCCGGGTAGCGCAGCTTGGTGACGAGGTTGGCGGCGTCGCCGGGGAAGCCGGTCATCACGAGCAGCGCGGGGAACTGCCGGTGCTCGCCGCCCGGCTGGAAGTACTGCGGCGGCAGGTAGACGTAACCGTCGGTGCTCAGACCGGTCGTCCCGCCGGGGATGCGGACCTTGTCGAGCCGCCCGATCTGCGCCGGGTCGCGGCTGCCCGCCGGGGCGCCGGTGATGTCCGCCGTGCCGAGCACCTGGATCCCGGCGGGCGAGCGGGCGGGCCCGGTGCCGGTCGTCCCGGCGCCGCTGGTCCCCGTACCGCTCGCCCCCGCACCGCTCGTCCCCGTAGCGCTCGGGGTGGCTCCGGCGCCCTGGATCACGGCCGCCCCGCGATCGTGCCCCAGCAGGTCGGACCAGCTGCTGTAGAAGACGAAGTAGTCGTTCACCGCGAGCCCCAGCGTGGCGACCAGCGCCAGCTGCGTGAGCACGATCGTGCCGAGCCGCAGGAACATCGCCGGCCAGCTCCGGACGGCCAGCTTCGGCCACACCCACAGCGTGCCGAGCACCGTGGCCACGGTGAACAGCGCCGTCAGCGCGAGCAGCTTGTGACTGGTGAGTCCCATGGTCCGGCCTCCCCTACCACTGTGGACCACCGGTCCCGGATCCACAGCGCCTCCCACCCACCGTAATCGGATGGCACCCGAACGTCATGCGCTCCGGGGAGGGCGTTCGTACCGGGAGTTCGCCGGGAGTTCGTGTCAGAAGTTCGACAAAGGTGTCGAGGATCGCCCTGTTCCGGGCTATGCTTTCGGGTGTTTGAAAAGGCACCTCGTTCGGTGAGGCGTCTTCACGGACACAGGCCACTGACCCGACGACGTCGAGAGACGCCCAGGTTCAGGACAGATCTTCCCGACCTAAGGGTTGATCCCAAGTGGCTTCCCCGCAGTGCCCGTTGCGGCCGGGGATTACGCCGTGAAGTGCCAAAGCTCTGACGAGTTGGGGTGAGCCGGCGGCCCGGGGGGCAGGTTGGCGAGCTCCTGCCGAGTCGATGAACGCACCGCCCGTGGTGCGTCCGACCGGAAGGAGGCGATCGCATGGACAGCAGTAGTAGTAGTCCGGGCCACAGTCGGCCCCGTTCCCGCATGCCCGAGCACGCCTCCGGCAGACGCTGAACCCCCTTATCCCACCGTGCTTCTGACGTTTCGTCAGCGCATGTGCACACCACCGTGCCCGCGCGGCCCCGCATCGGACGGCCGCCCCGGGTCGCGGTGCCGTGCCCGCAGGGGGTCACCGTCGCACGCCGCGAGGCGGGCCCGCGCGTCAACCCGCCAACCCCACGCCACGCCCGGCCGGGGCATGCCCTCGCACGCCCGCCGACCGTTGAACCCGAGGTGAGTCGCCATGTCCGTCGCCGCTTTCTTCCACCCCACCACCACCCGGACCGTTCCGCCCCGCGGCCTGCGCGCCGCCCTCGCCGGCGTCCTCGGCCGGATCGCCGCGGGCCCCATCGCCGCGGGCTCGATCACCGCGGGCCCGATCGACGACACCGTGCTCCGGGCCATCGGTTCGCAGGCCCCGGCCGGGCCGCCGATGCGCCTGCGGGCCCGCTGGGAGGCCGTCACCGCCGCCGACGGGACGGCACGGCTGTGCGCCCGCTGGCACGCCGAGAACTGACCGCCCGTCCGCTCCCGCCAACCACTCCACCAGCAGAATCACGCCGAAGGAAGTCCCGTCATGGCCGTCCGCTACCCCCGGCTCGACGTCATCTTCTCCGACCACCGGGCCGCCCTCCGCGCCGTCACGACGGCGAGCGCCCCCGCGGCCAAGGCCGCCCCCGCCGTTCCCGCCGCCCCCGCCGAGCGCGTCCCCGCACAGGCCGGTTCCGTCCGGGCCGCCACCGTCCGGGCCATCCGCCCGCAGGCCGGGGACGACACCCCGCCGAACGGGCTGGCGATCGACCCCGAGCAGCGCGTCGCCACCGTGAACGGCCGCGAAGTCGACCTCACCTTCATGGAGTTCGAGCTGCTCGCCCACCTGGTCGCCAACCCCCTGCGGGTGCACAGCCGCCGCCAGCTGATGGAGAGCGTGTGGGGCCGCCCCGACAACGGCGACACCCGCACCATCTCCACCCACATCGCCCGGATACGCCGCAAGCTCGGCCCCGGGCACCGGCCCACCCTCGCGACCGTCCGCCAGGTCGGCTACAAGTACGACCCCCGGCTGGCCGCCGCGGCCTGACCCATTTCGCCAACTCACCGTCACCACGGCCACGATGAGGTTTCCGATGACTCCCGGCAAGCTGCTCCCGCGGCGCGGCGAGGCGGCGGGGCTGCTCGTCGTCCTGACGCTGCTCGTCCTCGAAGGCCTCGCGCTGAACGAGGCCTCGGACCCGGACCGGCCGGTGATCGGCGCCGCCCTCATCGGGTCCGCCGCCACCGGTCTGCTGCTCGTCGGCGCGCTGCTCGTCGGCCGCCGCCTGGCGGCCCGGCGGAGGCTCCCGCTGCCTCCGCCGGGCCCGGACGGCCCCGTCTACAGCACCCGCGCCCTGGAGGGCTTCCCGATGGAGGCCGTCCGCCCGCTGCTGCTCACCGAGGACGGGCCGCAGCTCAACCAGCTCTACGCGGCCTGGGTGCTCGCCCTCGGCGGTCACACCGCACCGTGGATCGCCCGCCGACTGGACCTGCCCGTCCCGACCGTCCGGATCCTCGTGGACGCCGTCCGCGAGCGGCGCCGGGGACCGCATCGGCCCGGCGCCAACCCTCCTCCGTCCCAGCACTGTTGACGACCACACCCGCCAACTCCCGTCCCCTGCACCGCACCACGAGAGGAACCCTTCGGTGATCACCGCCCTGGACCACGTCCAACTCGCCGCCCCGCCCGGCAGCGAGGCCATGCTGCGCGCCTTCTACGGCGACATCCTGCAGATGGCCGAGCTCCCCCGCCCGGCCTCGCTCGCCGAACGCGGCGGGTGCTGGTTCGCCGCCGACGGTGGCCGCGTCCGGCTCTACCTGGGCATCGAGGACGCCTTCCGGCCGACCGCCAAGGCCCACCCCGGCCTGGTCGTCGACGAGATCGACGCCTTCGCGAGCCGGCTGGAGAGCTCCGGCGCGCTGGTCGTGTGGGACACCTCGCTGCCGCCGAACCGCCGCTTCTACACCCAGGACCCGGTCGGCAACCTGCTGGAGTTCGTCGAACAGCAGCCCACGCCCACCCCTGCACAGCCGACCGGATCATCCAAGGAGCCTTCGTACCGGTGAAGGCAACCAGCCGAAACCGCAGGCTCCTTGAGGTCTCCTTGCCCGTATCCGGCTTCTACACCCGCGACCCGGGCGCGGCGGTGGCCCCGCCGCGCCCGGCGTTCGCCTGGGCGACCAGGTACGGCACCATCCCGCGCTCCGCCAGCGCCGTCCGCCAGGCGTCCCGCGCGAGCGCCAACTCGCCCGGGGCCCCGGCGTCACCGCCCTCGGCCGCCCGCGAGCGCGAGGCCGCGGCGGCCAGCCCGATCCCGCCCGCCAGCGCACTCACCAGCGCCACCCCGGCCGCGACCCACCCGGCACCGACCAGCGCCCCGCCCAGCACCTCCGAGTCGTCGGCCAGCCCGAGCGCGTAGCCGAGCAGCAGGAAGATCCCGGCAGCGGCCCCGGAGACGAGCGGCACGATCACCGCCAGCACCCCCAGCCACCCCGAGGCCCGCTCCGGCGCAGGCGCGTCCACCGGCAGCCGCGCCTCCGCGTCGGCGTCCGCCCGCAACCCCGCGTACCGCTCGTACTCGGGCGCGGCGGCGGCCAGCACGTACTCCGCGTTGTCCCGCGCACACCGCCGCAACCGCTCGGCCCCGTGCGCCTGCTCCCCCCTCGCGCGCAGCGCGGCCTGCACCGCCGCCCCCGCGAGCGCCCTGCTGAGCACCGTCTCGAAGTCGGCCCGGTCCTGCTGAGGTAGCCGGAGCGGTCTGTCCATGGTTCAACCCCGTTCGCTGTTCGCGTCGCCCCCGCCTTGGCGCCTGCTTTACCAGCTCTTAGTTCTACAGCACTGTAGAGCATGGGGTGCAAAGGGAGCAGCAGTCGTGACCAGTGAACTTGCGGCTACGGAGCGGGATCGGCCATGGGCACACGCCGCGGTCCGGCCCGGCCGGATCCATCGTCCCGTCGAACGGCGGGGACTCCACGACGGGCCTAACCCACCGTCAGGATGCCCCGCATGAAGTGGTGGAACGTGCACTGGTACGAGTACGCGCCGCGCTGCGCCGGTGCCTTGAAGGTGGCCGAGGCGCCCGGGGCGATGGGGGCCGTGTCGAACGTGCGGTCCTGGGCGGTGAGGGTGTGCTCGACCGTGTCGGCATTCACCACCGTGACGGTGCCGCCGGGGCGGACGGTGAAGTTCGCGGGCTGGAACAGGAAGTTCCCGATCGTCACCGTCACCGCCGTCGGGCCGCTGGGGGCCGCCGTCGTGGGGAGCCGTGGCGCGGCGGGTGCGGTGGTGGGGCCGCTGTCCTCCGGCGCCGAGCCGATGTAGGCGCTGAGGCATCCGGTGAGGGATGCGCTCAGGCCGGCGGCGAGGAGGAGGGCGCCGCCGGCCCGGGCGAGCCGGGTCGGCGGGCGCATCAGCCGGTTGCGGCGGGGGTGGGGGTGGCGAGCCGGATCCGGCGGGCGTCGGCCGAGGCCGGCGGGGCGGAGCCGAGGTTGGAGACCGTGGCGGTCAGGACGGCGTCCACGTCGGGGATCCAGTTGGTGGTCTTGGACGACACGATGAGCTGGCGGTGCTGCTCCGTCCCGTCGCACTGGATGTCCGTGTCGGCCGTGCGGGTGGAGCCGAAGGCCTTCGTGGCGGCGTCCTCCGGGTCCTGCTGCTCCACCGTGACGGTCAGCGACCTGGCCTCGGCGGCCACCCCGCACACGTATGTGACGTCGACCCGGACCTTGCCCGGGATCTTCTGGTCGATCCGCGCGCCGTCGATGGTGACCGACGTCGTCGGCTGATCGGGGCCCGCATCGGCCACTGCGGGCACTGCGGGTACTGCCAGGCCGCTGAGGGCCGTGGTGAGGACCGTCAGGATGATCCACCGCTGCACTGCCAACCTCCCGGGGGCTAGGACGAGCTGCGGCCGACGCTAATCGCCCGCCCCCGGCCCCGCGCGCCGGGCGGCCCGAACGGCTCACACCCCCCGGCACGCGCCGCCCCGGCGCCCGTCACCGGCCTCACGCCGCCTGCCGCACCAGCCCGGCCCGCGCGCCCGGCCGCAGCCAGACGACCCAGGTGAGCGCCGAGCACGCCAGGTAGGCCGCCAGGAAGCCCACGTAGGCCGCGTCCCCGTTGTGGCTGGCCTGGAAGGACTGCCGGAAGGCGAGGTTCACGATCACCCCGCCGAACGCCCCGATCGCACCCGCGAGCCCGATGAGCGCGGCGGAGCGCCGCCGTGCGTCGGTCTCCGCCGCCGCGGGGTCGGCGCCCGCGGCGACGGCGGCGCGGGCCCGGCCCTGGTAGTGCGCGGGGATCATCTTGTACGTCGAGCCGTTGCCGATCCCGCTGAGGACGAACAGCGCGACGAACCCGGCCAGGAACAGCGGCAGCGAGCCCGCCCGGGAGGCGGCGAGCACGACGGCCGTCCCGGCGCCCATGGCCGCGAACGTCGCGAGCGTGACGCGCGCGCCGCCCCAGCGGTCGGCGAGCCGTCCGCCGACGGGCCGCAGGAGCGAGCCGAGCAGCGGCCCGAGGAAGGTGAGCGCGGCGGCCTTGACCGGGGTGTCGAAGCGGTCGTGGAACTGCACCTGGAGCACCTGCCCGAAGGCGAAGCCGAACCCGATGAACGAGCCGAACGTGCCGATGTACAGCGCGGACACGGCCCAGCCGTACGGGTCCCGGGCCACCTCGCGCAGCGCCCGCCCCTCCTTGGAACCGGCGGACGACGCCGGCAGGTTGTCCATCCTCCACCAGGCCCCCGCCGCCGCGAGCACGATCAGCGGCAGGTAGATCAGCGGCAGCAGCCGCGGGTGGGCCGCGCCCGCCGTGGCGAGGACGAGCAGCCCGAGCAGCTGCACGGCCGGCACGCCGAGGTTGCCGCCGCCCGCGTTGATGCCGAGCGCCCAGCCCTTGAGCCGGTGCGGGTAGAAGGCGTTGATGTTGGCCATGGACGAGGCGAAGTTGCCGCCGCCGACGCCGGCCACGCAGGCCACCGCGAGCAGCGTCCCGTACGAGACGCCGGGCTTCAGGACGAGGGCGGCGAGCACGGTCGGCACGAGCAGCAGCAGGGCGCTGATCACCGTCCAGTTCCGTCCGCCGAACCGCGCGACGGCGAAGGTGTACGGCAGGCGCAGCAGCGCGCCGAGCGCGGTCGGGAGCGCGGTGAGCGTGAACTTGCCCGCCGTGTCGATGTGGTACTGGGGCCCGAGGAAGAGCACGAGCACCGACCACAGGCTCCACACCGAGAAGCCGATGTGCTCGGAGAGGACGGAGAAGACGAGGTTGCGCCGGGCGATGCGGGCGCCGGCCCGCTGCCAGAACTCCTCGTCCTCCGGGTCCCAGCCGCGCAGTTCGGCCGGTCCGGCCGTACCGGCCTCGACGACTGTCGTCACTTCGCACCTCCGGAGACCCGGACGGGCCAGACCTTCAGGACGGCCGGGCGGCCGTCGGGGGCGGTGTCCTCGTCGAGGCAGCGGCCGTCGGTGAGGTCGAAGACCTGCTTGTACATCGGCGAGGCGAGGGTGGGGCGGTCGCCGCGGCTGCCGAGCAGGCCGCGGGAGAGCACCTGGGCGCCGCTGAACGGGTCGAGGTTGTCGACGGCGTACAGCTTCCCGGCGCGGTCGACGAACAGCGCGACCTGGTGCGCCTCGGAGAGCAGGACGGCCCTGCCACGGCCGGGCTGCAGGTCGTCGAGGGTGCAGACGGCGTGCCAGCGGGTGCCGTCGTGGATCTGAACGTCGTGGATCTGAACGGTCACGGGGTGAGCACCTCCAGTCGGGCCCCGGCGATGAGGACCGGGGATTCGAGGGTGTGTCCGTCCTCGCCCGGGCGGGCGGGGCGGATCTGGCCGCGTTCGGGGACGAAGGTCACGGCCGGGTCGGGGGTTCCGGGGGCGTTGACGAAGGAGGAGAAGCGCCGCAGCCGGTCGGGGTCGGCCAGGGTCTCGGCCCATTCGTCCTGGTAGCCGCCTATGTGACGGGCCATCAGTTCGTCGAGCTCGGCGGCGATGCCGAGCGAGTCGTCGAGGACGACGGCCCGCAGGTGGTCGAGGCCGCCCTCCAGGCGCTCCAGCCAGACCGAGGTGCGTTCGAGGCGGTCGGCGGTGCGGATGTAGAACATCAGGAAGCGGTCGATGGTGCGGATGAGCGTCTCGCGGTCGAGGTCGGCGGCGAGCAGGTCGGCGTGCCGGGGCGTCATGCCGCCGTTGCCGCCGACGTAGAGGTTCCAGCCGGCCGAGGTGGCGATGATGCCGAAGTCCTTGCTCTGCGCCTCGGCGCACTCGCGGGCGCAGCCGGAGACGGCCGACTTGAGCTTGTGCGGGGAGCGCAACCCCCGGTAGCGGAGCTCCAGTTCGATGGCGAGCGTGGTGGAGTCCTGGACGCCGTAGCGGCACCAGGTCTCGCCGACGCAGGACTTCACGGTGCGCAGCGACTTGCCGTAGGCGTGGCCGGACTCGAAGCCGGCGTCGACCAGTTTGCGCCAGATCACCGGGAGTTGGTCGACGGTGGCGCCGAACATGTCGATCCGCTGGCCGCCGGTGAGCTTGGTGTAGAGGCCGTGGTCGCGGGCGATCTCGCCGATCGCGATGAGGCCCTCGGGGGTGATCTCGCCGCCGGGCACGCGCGGGACGACCGAGTAGGAGCCGTTGCGCTGGATGTTGGCGAGGAAGTGGTCGTTGGAGTCCTGGAGGGCGCCCTGTTCGCCGTCGAGGATGTGGCCGTTGCCGAGGCTGGCCAGGATGGAGGCGACGGTGGGCTTGCAGACCTCGCAGCCCTCGCCGCTGCCGTGCCGGTCGAGCAGGTCGGAGAAGCTCCCGATCCCCGTCACACGGACGATCTCGTACAACTCGGCGCGGGTGTGGGCGAAGTGCTCGCACAGGCCCTTGTCGGTGCTGACGCCGGCCGCCTCCAGCTCCTCGGTGACGACGGTGCCGAGCATCTTGACGCAGCTGCCGCAGCCGGTGCCGGCCCGGGTGCACTTCTTGACGGCGGCGACGCTGTCGCAGCCCTGGTCGCGGACGGCGGCGCGGACGGCGCCCTGGGTGACGTTGTGGCAGGAGCAGAGCACCGCGTCATCGGGCAGGGCGACCGGTCCGGCGTTCGCGAACCCGGCGGGCAGCACGAGCTGTTCGGCCGGGACGGTGAGCGGCTTGCCGGCCACCGCGAGCGGGCGCAGCGTGCCGTAGGCGTCGGTGTCGCCGACCAGGACGCCGCCGAGCAGGGCGCCGTCCCGGCCGATGACGAGCTTGCGGTAGACGCCGCCACGGCTGTCGCTGTAGAGCACGTCGAGCGCGCCCTCGGCGGTGCCGTGCGGGTCGCCGAAGCTGGCGACGTCGACGCCGAGGAGCTTGAGCTTGGTGGAGGTGTCGGCGCCGGTGAAGCCCTCGCCGGGCAGGTCGGCCAGCGTCCGTGCCGCCGTCTCGGCCATCTGGTAGCCGGGCGCGACGAGGCCGTAGACGCGGCCGTCGGCGGCCTGGGCGCACTCGCCGATGGCGAGGACCGCCGGGTCGGCGGTGCGGCAGTGCTCGTCGACGACGACGCCGCCGCGGGCGCCGACCGGCAGGTCGCAGTCGCGGGCGAGCTGGTCGCGGGCGCGCACGCCGGCCGAGAACACCACGAGGTCGGCGGCGAGTTCGCGGCCGTCGGAGAGCGCGAGCCCGGTGACCCGGCCGTCCTCGCCGGTGACGACGCCGCTCGCGCCGGCGCCGGTGTGCACCGTCACACCGAGGTCCTCGATCTTGCGGCGGAGCACGGCGCCGCCGCCGTCGTCGACCTGGACGGCCATCAGGCGGGGCGCGAACTCGACGACGTGGGTGGTCAGTCCGCCGGCCCGCAGTGCGCCGGCGGCCTCCAGGCCGAGCAGCCCGCCGCCGACGACGACGCCGGTGGCGGCCTTCTCCGCGTCCGAGCGGATGGCGTCGACGTCCTCGATGGTGCGGTAGACGTGGCAGCCGGGCGCGTCCTTGCCGGGCACCGGCGGGACGAACGGGACGGACCCGGTGGCCAGCACGAGGGCGTCGTAGCGGACTTCGGCGCCCGATCGGGTGCGCACCAGGCGCGCCGCCCGGTCGATCGCGGTGGCCGGGTCGCCGAGGCGCAGGTCGATGCCGTGCTCGGCGGGGAAGCCGGGCGGGCACAGCGAGAGGTCCTCGGCGGTGCGGCCGTGGAACAGCGCGCTCAGGTGGACCCGGTCGTACGCGGGCCGGGGCTCCTCCGCGAGCACGGTGATCCGCCAGCCGCGGGCGGCGGGCAGCGCGGTGAAGGCCTCCAGGAAGCGCTGGCCGACCATGCCGTGGCCGACCAGGACGAGGTCACGGCTGCTGCGGTGGTCGGGCGTCATCCCATTGCTTATGGTCATCGCGGTTCTCCTCGGGTGAGCAGGTGCAGGGGGTGGCCGCCGAGCGGTCCGCCGCTCTCGAAGGCGCCGGCCAGCGCGTCCACGGTGGCCAGGTCGCCGAGCAGGATCGCGCCGACCAGGCGGTCGCCGCGCAGGACGAGCTTCTTGTAGCTGCCGCGGGTGGCGTCGGCGATCCGCAGGACGTCGAGACCGGGGTCGAGGGTCTCGTCCACGGCACCGAAGGCCGCGTACTCCAGGTCGCCGGTGCTGAGCCGGGCGCGCGGGACGCTGCCGGTGTAGCGGGCGTCCGGGTCGGCGCCGGACAGCCGCCGGGCGAGCACGTCGGCCTGTTCCCAGGCGGGGCCGGCCAGGCCGTGGACGGTGCCGCGGTGCTCGGCGCAGTCGCCGATCGCGGACACGTTCCCGCCGGAGACGTCCCCGGCGACGGCCAGTCGGTCGTCGACCAGGATCCCGGTGCCGACCGGCAGCCCGGCGCCGTACGCCAGGGCGGTGCGGGGGCGGGTGCCGCAGGCGAGCACGACCAGGTCGCAGTCGAGCCGGTAGCCGTTGGCCAGTTCCACCGCGCCGACCCTCTCCCCGCCGTGGACGGCGCGGGCGCGGTTGCGGGCGTAGGTCTCGACGCCGAGCGCCAGCAGCCGCTCCCGCAGTACCTCGGCCGCCTCGTGGTCGAGCTGACGCTCGATCAGATGTGGTGCCTGGTGGACGATCTCGGTGCGGACGCCGAGCGCGGCCAGCGCCCGGGCGGCGCTCACGCCGAGCACCCCGCCGCCGATCACCACCGCGCGTTTCGCGGTGACGGCCTCCTCGGCGAGCCGCCCGCAGTCCTCCAGCGTGCGCAAGGTGTGCACGCCCTCGGCGAGGCCCAGCCCGTCGGGGCGGCGCAGCCCGCGCACCGGCGGCAGCACCGGGTTGGAACCGGTCGCGAGGACGAGCTCGTCCCACGGCTCGACGGTGCCGTCGGCCAGGGTCAGCGTGCGGGCGGCCGGGTCGAGGGCGACGACCTCGCAGCCGGGCCTGGTTTCGGCCCCGCCGAGCGGCAGCGCGATCGACTCGGCGTCGTAGCGCCCGGTCAGGACGTCCGCGAGCAGCACCCGGTTGTAGGGCGCGCGCGGCTCGGCGCCGTAGACGGTGACGGTGCCGGGCCCGCCGAGCGCGCCGTAGCGCTCGGCGAAGCGGGCGCCGGCCATGCCGCCGCCGACGACGGCGATCCTCGGTTCCCTGGTCACGGTGCCACCTCCTGTCCGGCGCGCTCGGCCTGCCCGGCCACCTCGCCACTCCGGTCGAACGGGCGCTCGGCCTGCCCGGCCGCCTCGCCACTCCGGTCGGACGGGCGCGCGGCCTGCCCGGCCGAACCGCCGTCCCGCCCGCCCGCTGCCTCGCCGTCCCCAGCAGCCCCGCCGCCGCTCGGCCCGGCCGCCTTCTCCACCCGGACCGCGCACACCTTGAACTCCGGCATCCGGGACACCGGGTCGAGCGCCGGGTTGGTCAGGCTGTTGGCCCGGCCCGCCCCCGGCCAGTGGAAGGGCATGAACACGGTGTCCGCCCGGATCGCGTCGGTGATCCGCGCCGGGGCCACCGCCCGTCCGCGCCGGCTCGTCACCGCCACCGGCTCTCCGTCGGCCACCCCGAGCCGCTCGGCGAGCCGCGGGTGCAGCTCGACGAACGGGCCGGGCGCGGCCCTGGTGAGCTCGGCCACCCGCCGGGTCTGCGCGCCGCTCTGGTACTGGGCGAGCACCCGGCCGGTGGTCAGGTACAGCGGGTACTCCTCGTCTGGCTCCTCGCCGGCCGGGCGGTGGGTGACGGCCACGAAGCGGGCCCGTCCGTCCGGGGTCGCGTACCGGTCGAGGAAGAGCCGCCTGGTGCCCGGGTGGTCCTCGGCCGGGCAGGGCCAGAACACGCCGTCCTCCGCCACGATCCGCCGGTAGCTGATGCCCGCGTAGTCGGCGTCGCCGCCGGCCGAGGCGCGGCGCAGCTCGTCGAAGGCCTCCTCGGCCGCCACCGGGAAGCCGGTCGCGACACCCAGGCGGGCGGCCAGTTCGCGCAGCACCCACAGCTCGCTGCGGACGCCCTCGGGCGGGTCGAAGGCGCGGCGGCGCAGGATGACCCGGCCCTCCAGGTTGGTGGTGGTGCCGTCCTCCTCCGCCCACTGCGTCACGGGCAGGACGACGTCCGCGAGGCGCGCCGTCTCGGACAGCACCAGGTCGGCGACGACCAGCAGGTCCAGCGCGCGCAGCCGCTCGGTGACGTGCCCGGCGTTCGGCGCGGACACCGCCGGGTTGGAGCCGGCCAGCAGCAGCGCCCGGACGCCGTCCGGCCGGCCGAGGCCGTCCAGCAGCTCGTACGCCGACTTACCCGGGCCCGGGATGCTCTCGGGAGGCACGCCCCACACCGCGGCGACGTGCTCCCGGGCGGCTGGGTCCTCGATCGAGCGGTAGCCGGGCAGCTGGTCGGCCTTCTGGCCGTGCTCGCGCCCGCCCTGCCCGTTGCCCTGACCGGTGAGGCAGCCGTAACCGGCGTACGGACGGCCGGAGTTGCCGGTCGCCAGGCACAGGTTGATCCACGCGCCGACGGTGTCGGTGCCCTTGCTCTGCTGCTCCGGGCCGCGCGCGGTGAGCACCATGCCGGTCTCGGCGGTGCCGAACAGCCTTGCCGCCTCGCGCAGTTGGTGGGCGGGCACGCCGGTGATCCGCTCGACGCGGTCCGGCCAGTGCGCCATCGCGGCCTCGCGGGCCGCCTCGAAGCCGGACGTCCTCCCGGCGATGAAGTCCTTGTCCACCAGGCCGTCGGCGATCACCAGGTGCAGCAGGCCCAGCGCGAGCGCCAGGTCGCCGCCGGGGCGGGGCTGCAGGTGCAGGTCGGCGAGTTCGGCGGTGCGGGTGCGGCGCGGGTCCACGACGATCAGGGTGCCGCCGTTCTCGCGCAGTTCGCGGAAGTAGCGCACAGCCGGCGGCATCGTGTCGGCCGGGTTGCCGCCGACCAGGATCAGGCAGCCGGTGTGCGGGATGTCCTCCAGCGGGAACGGCAGGCCGCGGTCCAGGCCGAAGGCCCTGCGGTGGGCGGCCGCCGCCGAGGACATGCAGAACCGGCCGTTGTAGTCGATGTTCGCGGTGCGCAGCACGACCCGGGCGAACTTGCCCAGCAGGTACGCCTTCTCGTTCGTCAGCCCGCCCCCGCCGAACACGCCCACCGCGTCCGGCCCGTGCTGCTCCCGCACCCGGGCGAGCCCGTCCGCCACGCGGTCCAGCGCCTCCGGCCAGCCCACCGCCCGCAGCGGCCCGCCGGGCCGGTCGCGCAGCAGCGGGCCGGTCAGCCGGACGTCCCGGGCGAGCACGGCCGCCGCCGAACGGCCCTTGCCGCACAGCGCGCCCCGGTTCACCGGGAACTCCGGCCGCTCCAGCACCTCGGGCGTGCCGTCCACGCCACCACCCAGCCGCATGCCGCACTGCAGCGAGCAGTACGGGCAGTGGGTGTCGGTGGTCGGCGTGGGGGCCGCCTTCGGGCTGGTCAGCGTCATGCCGAGGAATGTCGCCGTCCGCTGTTTCGCGACCGCGTCACCCGTGTTGCGGGCGCGGTACACCTCCCTCACGGCCGCCCGGCCCCAGGGTGCGCTCCAGGAACACCGGCCGTAACCGGAGCAGCCCTTTCGCTTACCTGGGGGTGACGGGCGGGCAACGCCACCGTAACGTGCACGCCGCACGCTGGCCGGCATGGCAACCCCCACCGCCCAGCCCGGGCCCCTCACCGGCTTCACCGTCGGGGTCACCGCGGCTCGCCGCCGCGAGGAACTCGTCGCCCTCCTCACCCGGCGCGGCGCCCAGGTGGTCGAGGCGCCCGTGCTGCGCATCCTGCCGCTCGCCGACGACCTCGCCCTGCGCGAGGCCACCGAGCGGTGCCTGGCCGCCCCGCTCGACTACGTGGTCGCCACCACGGGCGTCGGCTGGCGCGGCTGGATGAGCGCCGCCGAGGGGTGGGGCCGCGCAACCGCCCTCGCCGAGGCCTGCCGGGGCGCGGTCGTGCTCAGCCGGGGCCCCAAGGCCACCGGCGCGGTACGGGCCAGCGGCCTCGGCGAGGGCTTCTCCCCCAGCACCGAAGCCACCGACGAGCTCCTCACCTGGCTGCTCGCCCGCCCCCTCGACGGGTGCCGGATCGCCGTCCAGGAGCACGGCGTGCGGCTCGACGCCTTCGCGGCGGCCCTGCGCGAACGCGGCGCCGAGGTGATCTCCGTCCCCGTCTACCGCTGGGCCCCGCCGGACGACATGGCCCCGGTGCGGCGGCTGGTCGAGCAGACCGTCCGGCGCCAGGTGCACGCGCTCACCTTCACCAGCGCGCCCGCCGTCGCCGCCTTCCTCGCCACGGCGGAGGCCGAGGGCCTGCGCGAACCCGTCCTCGACGCCCTGCGCGGGGACGTCCTGCCCGTGTGCGTCGGCGCCCTGTGCGCGCGCCCGTTCGCGGACCTCGGGCTGCCGACGGTGTACCCGGAACGCGGTCGGCTGGGCTCGCTCGTCCGGCTGCTGGCGGAGACGCTTCCCACCCTCGGCCGGCGCGAAATCCCGTTGTCCGATGCGGTGTTGACGCTCCAGGGCAACGCGGCACTGGTCGACGGCGAGAGCCACCTCCTCAGCCCTCGCGGCGCCGCCGTCCTCCGGGCCCTCGCCGAACGCCCGGGGCACGTGCTGAGCCGCGCCGAACTCCTGCGCGCCGCCTGGACGGACGCGAGCGCGGACGAACACGCGGTCGAGGCGGCCGTCGGGCGGCTGCGGGCGGCGCTGGGCGCGCATGCGGGGCTCATCCGGACGGTGCCCAAGCGGGGCTACCGGTTGGCGGCGGGCTGATGCTGCTGGCCGTGGCGCACGGGAGCCGGGACACGGCGTCGTCCGCGACAATTCGAGCGCTACTTCACCGCGTTCGTCTTCTCCGACCCGAACTGCCGGTCCGCTGCTGCTTCCTGGACCTGAACCGGCCGTCGCTGGACCAGGCCCTCGCCCAATTTCAGCACCAGAACCCCATCCTGGTCCCGCTCCTCCTGAGCACCGGCTACCACGTGCGCGTCGACATCCCGGCAGCGGTGGCCGCCGCCGGCCTCCCAACGTCCCAGGTCGCCCGCGCGCTGGGCCCACACCCGCTGCTCGCCGAAGCCCTGGCCGATCGCCTTGCCGAGAGCGGCGCCACCCCGGAGGCCCCGGTGGTCCTGGCCGGCGCCGGCTCCTCCGACCCGACGGCCATCGCCGACACGACACGGATGGCAAGCCTCCTGGCCACCCACCTGGGCCGCCCGGTCACCCCGGCCCACCTGTCGGCGGCGAGCCCCACCCCCCACGAGGCCGTAGCCGCGCTGCACTCCGAGGGCCACCGAGAGGTAGCAGTAGCGACCTACCTCCTGGCCCCCGGATTCTTCGCCCGCCGAGCCGCGACGACGGAAGCGAGGTGGACAAGCGCCCCCCTGGCAGCCCACGAGGCCGTCGCCCGCCTGATCCTCCACCGCTACGACGAGGTCAGCCGGTCGAATTCACCAGCCTTGACACCGGCCAGAAGGGAACGGAGCCTGTCGCGCGAGGTGGCGATGACGACGTCGGGCTCATCACTCTCCCGGAGCCTGATACTGCGGTCAGGGGCTGCCGCGACATAGATGCAGTTGGCTGCGTCACCACTGAACGAGGACTTCTGCCAGTCGTGAACGGCCATACTCGGTCCTGTCTCAGATGCTCTGGGCGATTCGGCGGATGAGGTCGCGGGATGCGTCCGGCTGGAGCGCGCTCGCCTCCAACCGGTCCATCACAGCCCGATACTTGATCAACTGCGGCTCGGTGTCAATGAACTCCGATCTGTCGCCATCGACCTGGACACTGTCCAATCGTGCGACCTCGGCCTCGAAGTACACAATCCCGGCGCCGGAGCTGGGGTAGCTCCCGGTGCCGAACGGGATCACCCTCAGGTCGATGTGCGGTCGCTCGCTCGCGGTCAGCAGGTATTCCAGTTGCTCACGGGCGACCACCGATCCACCGAAGCCCATCCGCAGTGCAGCCTCGTGGACGACGGCAGAGAGCGGAATCGGCTGCTCGCCATAGATCACCGCCTGCCGCTTGATGCGATGGGAGACGAGATGCTCGACTTCCGGCGGCGAGAAGGGCGGAACGACATCCCGGAAGAGCGCGCGAGCGTGCTCCGGGGTCTGCAAGAGTCCGGGGACGTGGATCGCGGAAGCGATCCGCATCGACTGCGCGTGGTGTTCGAGTACGGCCAGGTCGAGCGCCCCGGCCGGAAGGATCTCGCGGTACTCCTCCCACCAACCCCTCGTGCGACCGCCGGTCAAACGCGTCAGCGCCTCGATCAGGGCGTCATCCGCACAGCCGTAGAGGCGCGCCAGAGTCCGCACCCGGTCTGCGCTCACCGGGTAGCCGCCGGATTCGATGTTGCTGATCCGGGACTGCGGGGTGCCATGCAGCTCCCCGGCTCGCGTGACCGACAGTCCCGCCTGCTCACGCAACCGGCGCAACTCCGCGCCGAGTCGCCGCTGCCGGATGCTCGGTGGAATCTTGCTGGGTGGCATCCGCTGCTCCCTTCCCTCGCTCGCCATGGCCGGCGCCGTTCACCCTTTGGAGTGGCGGTGCTAATACTTCTTCAAAGGCAGTGGTCTACATAGTACCGGGCTGGCTATCTTTGATTCTGCGTCAGTTACGTTCCGCCGCCCTTGGCAGTGGCAGCGTCGCGCCCAACTCCCGTTCACGTAGGAGACTTCCATGGCTGCTGCGCCCTCGCCAAACCCCCACGTGCCCTTCGAACAGGAGTTGTGCGCGCTCGTACTCGACACCGCACCCCGGCTCTTCGCCGTCGTCCAGGTGTGCGACGAAGGAGCAGCCGACGCCGACGGGTGGATCGTGGCCTGGGGTCTCGCCGACGCCGACGGGCCGACCCACGTCATCAGCATCGACGGCCGGGCGCGCATGACCCTCACCTCCCCCGAGCGCGCCGTCCGCCACTTCACCACCCGGCCGGGGATCTCCGCGCGCCTGGTCTGGCTCGCCCAACCGGCCGCCGCCGCGCTGGACCGGCTCGAAGCCGCCTGATCCTCAGAACCCTCTGCGCAGGAAGTCGACCCGTCCGACTTCCCGCGCAGAGGGTCCCGAGGCGGGATCAGACAACCGCCGGCACGGCCTCCTTCTCGGCGACGGGCAGGTCGCGCATGGTCCGCAGCGGCGAGCAGAGGATCGGCAGCACCGCGAGGAGCTCGCCCACGACACCGACCCACATCGCCTGCCGGACGCCGAGGCTCTGTCCGAGCACGCCGCCGATCAGTGCGCCGACCGGCATCAGCCCCCAGACGACGAACCGGAAGGATGCCGTCATCCGCCCCAGCAGCGGCTTCGGGCAGAGCCGCTGGCGATAGGCGACGCTCGAAACCCGGAAGGTCATGAAGCCGGCCCAGCCCAGGCCGTTCAGCGCGACGGCGATCGCGAACCGCCCGTCCGCCTGGTACATCGGCAGCGCGAGCAGCCACAACACGCTGCTCAGGGTCATCGAGAGCCACATCGCCCGGCCCTGGCCCAACTTGGCGGTGATCCGCTCCACGCACAGTGCTCCGAGCAGGCCGCCCACCGCCTCCGCGCTGAACACCAGGCCGCAGAGGAACGCCGAGAGGTGAAGTTGACCGGCGAGCAGCGCCAGCAGCATCGACGCACTGATCGTGCCGCACATGTTGGAGAGCGCCGAGCTGATCGTGATCGCGCGGAGCAGCCGGTGGCCGAGGACGAAGCGCAGGCCCTCGGCAATCTCGGACCGCAGGTTCCCGCCGCCGGCGCCACTGCGCGGCCGCGGATCGGGCGTGCGGATGCGGGCCAGTGACAGGGCCGACAGCACGAAGGTGGCCGCGTTCACGACGATCGCCACCGGCGCGGTGAGCGCTCCCACCGTGATCCCTCCGACACCCGGACCGCCCACTTGCGCGATGCTGCGCGTCGTCTCCAACTTGACGTTGCCCTCGACCAGTTGCTCGTCCGCAAGCAGATGCGGCAGGTGGCTCTGGAACGCCGTGTCGAAGAACGCGGTGCAGACGGACATCCCGAACGCCACCACGTACAGCTGGAGCAGGGTCAGCGTACCCAGGAGCGCGGCGACCGGTATCGACCCGAGCAGCACCGCGCGGCAGAGGTCGCCGACCAGCATCACGCGGCGCTGCCGCATCCGGTCCACCCAGGCGCCGGCCGGCAACCCGATGACCAGCGCGGCCAGGTACTCGCACACGACGAGCAGGCTCATCTCGAACGGCGTGGCGTGCAGCGTTCCGATCGCCACCAGCGGGAGCGCGACCAGCGTCACGCTCCCGCCGAGCTGACTGACCGCGTCGGCGGCCCACAGCCGTCGGAAGTCCCGGTGGAGGAACAGGCTCGAACGATCTCTGATCATGGTCACGGTCGGCAACACCACCATCGGACGACCTGGCCGACCAGTGTTTTAGTCTGGGCGAAAACACCTGTGCGGGGAGGGAGCCCCATGACCGAGGTGCGGTTCGACGTCGATGACGTCGCCTCCGTCAGGTTCGCGGTCTCGCCGCTGTGGGAGACCGTTTCCAGTCTCCGGGTGCTGCGCGAGCCCGGGCACCACCCGGTCCACCTGCCCTGGATCGGGCAGGCCCGGCAGCTGGTCCGGGACGAGGGCCTCGCCCGCCGGACCGCTCCGCTGAGAGCCATCGTGTGGTCGAGCAGTTGCCTGCCCGATTTCCTGACACCGCCACCGGGCTGCTCGCTCGGCGAGATCGAGGAGGAGCTGGCAGTCGTCCTGGCCACCCCGCCGGCCCGCGTCCGGGCCGAACTCGAAGCGGGCTTCCGGTACGCGCCGCCCTCGCCGTTCGCCCGGCTGCTGGCCGCCGACCCCGAGTCGGCGCTGCCTCGGCTGGTCGACGCCGTCCGCGGATGGTGGCAGGCGGCGATCCACCCGCACTGGCCGCGCATGCGGGCCGTACTGGAGGCGGACATCGCGTACCGCACCCGCCAGTTCTCCGGTGGCGGTGTGCAGTCCCTCTTCGGGAACCTCCACCCCGCGCTGTGCTGGGCCGGGGACCGCCTCCTCCTGGACGACCGGCTGGACACCGCCATCGACCTCCGCGGCCGGGGCCTCCCGCTGCTGCCGAGCGTCTTCACCGCCCACTCCGTGCTCGTGACCAGCGACCCGGCATCACCGCCGATCGCCATCTACCCCGCCCGGGCGGTCGGCACCCTGTGGGAGCGGCAGGAGGCCACCACGGGTGCGCTCGCCCGGCTACTGGGCCGCAGCCGGGCCCGGATCCTGGCCTACACCGGCTCGCCCAGCACCACGACCCAACTGGCGACACGCACCGGTCTGAGCCCGGGAGCCGTCTCCCAGCACCTGGCCGTGCTGCGCGAAGCCGGGCTGGTGACCGGCCACCGCTACCGCAACGAGGTGAACTACACCGTCACCGATCTGGGAGCCGCCCTTCTCGACCGGCCCTGACGCCCCGGGGCTGCAGCCTTCCCGTCCTCCGTCCGAGCAGGAGACCTGGGAGGGCATAGCACCCCGAAGCGCTGTTGCGAATGCTTCACTTATTGCGAATACTTCGATTAGGACAGCGGAGGGAAGCCATGGGAACCGTCACAGGCAGGAAGATCGAACCCGGCGCCGTCGATGCGGGCGATGCTCGGCGGGCCCTCAGCCGGATCAACGACTACCTCTCGCACACAGGTCGCAGCAACAAGGACATCCAGGTACACCTCGAAACAGGAGCGCAGGACGAGACTCTGGTGCTCCCAAGACCGGTGGCCGAGATGTTCGCCTCGATACTGGCCGCCCTCGCCAACGGACAGGGCGTCCAGATCATCCCGGTCGATGCGGAGCTCACCACTCAGCAGGCCGCCGACATGCTGAACGTGTCCCGCCCCTACCTCATCGGACTGCTGGAGTCCGAGAAGATCCCCTACCGGCTCGTAGGCCGCCACCGCCGCATTCGTGTCGACGCTCTTCGCCAGTACCTTCGCGAGGACGACGCGGCACGGAAGGACGCCGCCGACGAGCTGATGCAACTGGACCAGGAGCTGGGGCTGCTCTGACATGGCCTTCGTCGTCATCTATGACGCGTGCGTGCTGTACCCGAACACCCTGAGGGACCTCCTCATGCGTGTCTCGCTACGGGGGCTCGTGCGCGCGCAATGGACTGACACCATCCTTGACGAGGTCGATCGCAACCTCGTCAAGGACTTTCAGATCCCACCGGAGAAGCTCCAGCGACGTCGGGAGCTGATGAATCAGGCGGTCCGGGACTGTCTCGTCACGGGGTTCGAGCCCCTGATCGAGGGGCTCAAGCTCCCGGATCCCGACGATCGACACGTGTTGGCCGCGGCGATCAGGGCGGGAGCCCAAGTCATCGTCACCAACAACCGAAAGGACTTTCCCGTCGACTACCTCGGTTCGTTCGACATCGAGCGGAAGAGTGCCGATGACTTCGTCATGGACCTCATCGGGCTGGATGAACGCGTCGTCTACTCGTGCGTCCAGGAGATCGCTCTGAGCCGACGCAAGCCGCCACAGACGCTCGACGACGTGCTGAGCCAGCTTGAGAGGTCCGGCCTGAGGCAGTCGGTGGCCGCCTTGCGCCTCGGGTGGGTTGCAGAAGAGAGTTAGGCCCGCCGCGCGGCGTGCGCGGCGGGCCCTCAAGGACGCGATGGGTTACCGGCGGCCGGCCGCGACTCTGGCATCGCTGTTCTCGTCGTCGCCCCAGCCGTCGCTGCGGTCGCGGTACAGGGTGAACTGGTCGTAGAGCACCGGCGTCGGCACCGGGTTGGCCGCCGTGGCCGGGGCCGAGTGGTAGTAGCTCACGGTGATGGTGGTGCGGCTGCCGGGCAGCACGCCCGGGTCGACGTCGAAGACCGCGACGCCGTAGGGGTACTTGGTGTCCGGGTCGATCACCGCGGACCAGGTGGCCTTCTCCTTGGCGTCCGGGTCGGCCTTGAAGGTGAGCCGCTGGGTGCGGACGAAGGCCTCGCGGACGCCGTCGCCGTCGGCCGGCAGGTACTTGTCGTCGTGGCCGGCGGTGCCGCCGCCGCCCAGGATGAGGTGGACGGTGCCCTGCGAGGTGTCGATCTGCCGCAGGTCGTCGTCGGCGACGGACGGGGTGAGCAGGCCGCCGGACTCGGTGCCGCGCACGGGGTGGGTGCGCTCGTAGTCGTGGTCGTGGCCGGCGAGGACGAGGTCGACCGCGTACTGGTCGAACAGCGGCATCAGCTTCTCCCGGATGCCCATGTCGCCGCCGTGGCTGGCGGCGGACGAGGACATCGCGAACTGGTGCATGCTGACGACGATCCAGTCGACCGCGCTGCCGCCCCGGGCCCGCGACAACGTGCGCTCCAGCCAGCGCAGTTGGGCGCCGTCGCTGTAGTCGCTGATGTAGATGGACTGCCCGGTGGCGGGGTCGATGCTGGCGTCGTCCTCGACCGCGATCTCGTTGCCGTCGAGGCTCAGGAAGAGCACCGAACCGACCTGGAACGCGTACCAGTTGCCGCAGTAGTCGCGGGTGCCGTTGTCGGGGAGCTCGAAGCGGGTCAGGTAGGAGGCGTAGCCGAGGTCGCCGCCACCCGCCTCGACCTCGTGGTTGCCGGGCGCGGGCATCCAGGGCCGGCTGGCGGCCGACTTGGACAGGTTGTTCATGAACGCGTTCCAGCACTGCGGCTGGAGCTGCGGGTTGTTGTTGGCGTACGCGAGGTCGCCGTTGAGCAGGTGGAACAGCGGCGAGAACTGCTCGACCTGGCGGACGGCCGCCGCGCCGTGGATCGAGGACTTCGCGAACACGTTGTCGCCGGTGCCGAGGTCGCCGAAGCTGGTGAAGCGGAACGCGGCACGGCCGCGCCCGGGGGCGGTGCGGAAGGTGCCGCGCACCGGCTGGGCACCGTCGTGCAGGACGTCGTAGACGTACGTGGTGTCGGGCTTCAGGCCGCGCAGCCGGACGTGGTGGGTGAAGGTCTCGACCTTGTTCAGCCCGTCGACGTACGTCCGCGTCTCGGCGTCGACGCTGCGCCCGCCGCCGCCGCGCGGCGTCCCGAGGCGCAGGCGCGGGCGGCTCACGCTCGCCGCCGTCGCCCAGGACACGGTCATCTCGGTGGACGGCTCGTCGCCCCACTGGAGGTGGACCTGCTCGGGGCCGGGCGTGCCGGCGACGGCGGGCTGCGTCCAGAGCAGGGTGGACGCCGGGATCGCCGCGAGGGCGCCGGCGGCCGTACCCGTCCGAAGGACCGTTCTGCGCGAGGGATGTGACACTGCCGCCTCCATGGGCTCCGAGAAACGCCCAGGAGACTCCCACGGCGGACGGTACCGGCGGACCACTTCGGACAGTGCGTCCGGCGAACGCCGGGTGAACGAACCGGTTACTGTGGCCCACGTCCGACGGCGCCAACGCGATCGAGAGGTCCCGCACGTGTCCTCAGCACCGGATTCCCCCGCAGCACCGGCCTGGTACACCGTCCGGTGCTTCTTCCGCTGGACCAACTGGAGCGACGCGCCCTACGAGGAACGGATCACCCTCTGGCGCGCCGGCTCCTTCGACGAAGCGCTGGCGCTCGGCGAGCGCGAGGCCGCCGCGTACGCGGAGGACGGCGGCTTCGAACTGCTGCCGCTCACCCAGGTGTTCGTCCTCGACGCGGACGGCGGCCCGGCCCACGGCAGCGAGGTGTTCTCCCTGCTGCACCGCACGGACATGGCACCGGAGTCGTACCTGGACCAGTTCGACCGCGACGGCAGCACCGAGCAGCCGTGAGCCGGCGGGCTCCTACGCGCCGTAACGATGGGCGAACGGGCGCCCGGGGCAGGTACGGCACTCGAACAGGCGCACGCTGTCCAGGTCGCCGAGACTCAGGTCCGCGCCCTCCCACCTGACGTCGCGGTCCTCGACCGGGGTCCACGCCTGCCGGTTGTCGTGCTCCTCGGTGCTGTCCACCGTGAGCAGGTGGTCCATCGGCGTCGAGCAGAGCGGGCAGACCGGCCACCGCGGCTCCTGCGACCAGCCGGGGTAGCCGCCCAGCTTGGTGCCCGGCGCGGTGGACAGGTGGTCCTGGTAGTGCCAGCCCGTCTCCGCCTCCACCTGTTCGAAGCGGGCGTCCAGGGCGTCCCAGAGCTCGTCCGGCAGGTCCCAACTCGGGTACTCCGTCACCGTCTCCGGGTGCACGACACAAGGACGCGGCACCCGCCCGTACCCGGCGTCCGCAGGCGCCGGCGGGGTCTGCCGCACCTCCCCCACCTCCGCCGCGGAGCGCCAGCGGACCAGCGGGACGACCCACTGGGTCGCATGGCGGCGCGGACACCACAGCACCTGGAGCAGGTCCCGCCCCTCCGGGAAGGGCACGGTGTCCGGCACGTCGGCGCGGAAGATCTGGACGACCGCGACCATCGGCGACCCCGGGTGCTCGGGGCACTCCGGCCACGGCTCCCGCGCCGGCCACAGCAGCGGCCCACCGACCGAGCTGTCGCGGCACGTCGGCCGGCCCGAGCGCGGGTGCAGCCGCACGGTCTCCCGGCGGAAGGGCGCGAGCTCGGGAAACAGCGCTTCGACGTTCAAGGGGCGCGGTGGAGTTCGACGGGTCACCCGCGGACGGTACCGGGGGCCGGGGGCCGGGCGCACCGGAGATTCGGCCGGAGCCGCACAGGAAGTCGGCGGGCCCGACTTCTCGCGCGCGGCCCACGCCGACTGCACCTACCTCGGCACCGCCACGGCCCGTACCGGGGGCTCGGCGTCGGTGGTGCCGTCCTGGGCGACGACGGTGAAGCGGCCGGGGCCGTCCGGGGCGAGGTCCGACGGGTCGTCCGACTCGGTGCCGAGGACGGCGAGGCTCTCGTCCTCGTGGCCGGTGGCGGTGTCGACGCCGGTCAGGGAGTTGCGGGTCATCGCCCAGACGCGGGTGCCGTCGACGGCCAGGCCGGTCACCTGGTCGTCCAGCCCGGCGGTCCACCGCTTGCCGCCGTCGGCGAGGGAATAGGCGACCAGGCGGCCCGTCGCGTGGCGGCTGTTGTGCTTCGCACCGCCGAAGGTGACATCGTCCGGCTTCTCGCCCGGCACGACGAGCAGGTCGCCCACGACCACCGCACCGTAGGCGGGGCGGGCCTCGAACTGGTGGACAGCGTGGGCGCCGCCCAGGGTGACGTCCAGGTCGTACTCGTCCCCGGAGACCGGGATGGTGCTGCGCACCTTGCCCGCGCGGTCGAAGGCGAGCACGGCGTGCGTGCCGCGGTCGCCCTGCTCGTCCACCCACACGGTGAGCGGGTCGGCGGAGAGGACGGCCGCGTCGTTCAGGCCGTTGGCGAGCGGCAGGACGGTGTGCGTCCGCTCCTGCCCGTCCTGCGGGGCCAGCGTCCGCAGCACCGGGCCGCCCTTGATGCACTGGGCGACGGTGACGGCGGTGTCCGGGCCTCCGGCGACCCGCAGCGGTGCGCAGTCCGGGTCAACGGCGCTGCGCCAGGCGGCGCTGCCGTCGGTGAGGCTGACGGCGCGCCAGCCGCCCGTTTCCTGGAGGACGGCGCGATCGCCGGCGACGGCCAGCAGTCCGGGAGCGGCGGTGTCGCCCGCGCGGAGGGGAGCGTCGAGGTTCGCCGTCCAGCGCGGGGTGCCGGTCGCGAGGTCGAGCGCGATCGCGGTGGCGCACGGACGGCCGTGGGCTCCGTGGGCGAACAGCCCGATGCCGTGGCCGGTTTCGCGGCTCATGGCGCAGACGGAGTCCTCGGCGGGCGGGGTCCAGCTCCAGGCGGTGTCGCCGGTGGTGGCGCGGTAGGCCACCACCTTGTCGGGCCGGGCGCGGACGACGAGGTCCCCGGTGCTCCAGCTGCCGATGGCGCGGATGTCCGAGGGCCGGTCGGGCGGGGCCGTCCAGTCGTCCTTGACGCCGAGGCCGGCGAAGTGGACGAAGATCCCGAGGCCGATCAGCGTGCCGAGTGCGACGGACGGCAGGCCGAAGCGCGGATGGAAGAGCGCGTAGAGCAGACCGGCGCCGCAGACCATCAGCCCGAGGATGGCGATGAATCCCATGGAGGCGACGGCATCGCCGCCGTAGCCGTAGTGCCCGCCGAACAGCGCCCCCAGCCCGAGCACCAGGAACAGCGCGCCGAACACCCCGCCCGAGACCACCCCCAGGATCTCCTGGTCGACCTTGAGCCGGTCCTTGATGTTCCCCGCCATGCCGCTTCTCCCCCGAGACGTGTCGAATGATCATGGCAGAGGCCGACAAGCGCAGGAAGTCGGATCCATCGACTTCCTGTGCACCACCCTTCGGCTATGCGAGAGGAGGCTGTGGGCCATGGATGTGATCGCTCATGGTGTGCGGGAGTCGTCGTCGCGGATCGGGACGTGGCTCCGGGCCCACGTCCGGCCGGCGCCCGCCGTGCCGGCTGCGGACGCGGCGAGGCTCGATGCGGCGGCGCGGGAGCTCGGGCTGGTGCTGCCCGGGGACCTGCGGGCCTGGTGGGAGTTGACGGGCGTCAGCGCCGGCTTCTGGCTCCCGGGGGAGTTCGCGCCGACGGGCCTGGAGGAGGCTCTGGAGACCCGGGAGATCTGGCTGTTGGTCGCCGAGGAGAGCGCGGGTGAGGGTGCGGGTGAGAGCGTGGATGAGGCAACGTTCCGGCCCGGATTCATGCCGATCGCGTTGAGCCCCGGCGGCGACGGCCTGCTCGTCGATCTGCGCCCCGGCGAGTGGCAGGGCGCCGTCTTCCTCTGGGATCACGAACGCCAGGGCCTCGGCACGCCGCTCTGGGAGGGCGTGGGCTCAATGCTCGCCGACATCGCCGATGCTCTGGCGTCCGGCACCCCGGCGTTGACGTGGCACGAGGGTCTCGGCGGCCCCGAGAATCCGGTCGTCGCGACGGTGGACGAGTCCCGCGAACTGGGCTGGAAGCCCGCGTGGATCTGATCCGCACCGAGCGTGGGCCGGGATAGAGGGGGCCCCGCCAAAAGAGGCGCCCGGGTGGATTTGACCCCGGGC
>NZ_JBHWGV010000007.1:71535-92557 GCF_042732955.1 Kitasatospora sp. NPDC059747
CACATAGCGTGTTTGTTTTTTTGTGTGGGGGTTGTTTTTTTTTTCCCCCCCCGCGGGGGGGCGTTGATGGGGGGCGCACCCTAATGCGTGCGCGCACGGGTCGAAGTAGCCCCTGGCAGCGGAATCGCGCGCATCGAACGACTGAGGTCTCCTGGAAGGGGTGGGTCCCTCGAGGCCGAGCTGACCGCTCGCCTCGCCCTTCACCGATGAATCGAGACCGCTGTGACAGGAATCGAAGATCTCAGAGCTGCCACCCGTCTCCTGCTCGACCTGAGCTTCAGCTGGGAGGCAAAGGCACCGGACAATGACGCACCGATCGTCGACAAGACGGGCAAGGCGAGCGTTCCCGCAGTTGCGTTCGACAAAGCGTCCGGCTCGCTGGATTTCGTCATGGATGCGCAGCGGTTGCAGATTCCGAGCCTGCAGAGTCCGCTTGCCGTTCAGATGACCGGAGTGAAGTTGGACGACTCGAGCATCAAGTGGGTCCCCTCGCTCCCGAACGGCCCGGTCGGCGTGAAGATCAAGGGCGCCGGAAGTGCCACCATCACGGGCGTCGGCGGACAGATCTCAGCGAAGCTCACTTCCCTGAATCCGGCGCTGAGCAAGTCCGGAGGGCCTCAGGACCTGCGCCCCTACGCATTCGACGTGCAGTTGGCGACGCTCGGTGCCGCCAACGGGCTGACAGCGGACTTCTCGGCCTCCATCGACGGCCGGCTCTACCTGAACAACCTGACCGTCAGCGGTCTCGCCGGGCAGCTCGAAGAACTTTCGCTGTCCATCGAGAGACTCCCGACCAGCGAGTGCGTGGAAGTCCCCGTCGCCGGCGGGACCTCCATTCTCAAGGCGGTCGTCACCGGTGTTCCTCGGGGAGCGACGCTGGCCTACTCCTGGAGCGCGGCCGGCGGCACCGTGATCGGCAGCACCACCGACAGTCTTCTGGAGGTGAGGCTGCCGGCGGCGATCGGCACGGTGGTCACCGTGGGCCTGACGGTGACGGTGACCGATGCCGGCGGCGCCACGTCGCTCGTCGCCACCCCGTTCCCCGTCCTGGGAGCCGATCCCCAGCTTGCCCAACGGATGGAGAAACTCTGCAAGATCATGGAAGAGGCTCCGAGCAACTGGTTCGTCAACCCGCTGTGGGACCCGCTCCGCGACCTGGTCGTTCACCCGAACGAGCCCGCGCTGCAAAGGACCGCAGACGTCCTGATCCGGCTTGGTGAAGCGGTGCGGAACCTGCATGACGGCACGGCGTAGGGCCGTCCCGCGGAGGAGCTCCCGGCCCGCACGGATTACCGAAGGCTGACGAACGGAGCCGAGCACCCCGAACAGCCGCCCCGCGCAGCTAAGTTCCACGGCATGGAGATTCTCGTCACCGGTGGCGCCGGCTTCATCGGCTCCGCCGTCGTCCGCACCCTCACGGCGGTGGGCCACGGCGTGCGGGTGCTGGACGCACTGCTGCCCGCCGTGCATCCGTCCGCGCAGCCCCCCGAGCTGCCGGACGGCGTGCCCTTCCTGCACGGGGACGTCCGCGACCCGGCCGCCGTGGAGGAGGCGCTCGACGGGGTGGACGCCGTCTGCCACCAGGCCGCGATGGTCGGCCTCGGGCTGGACCTGAACGACGCGCCCGCCTACGCCGGCTGCAACGACCTCGGCACCGCCGTCCTGCTCGCCGCGATGGCCCGCACCGGCGTCCGGCGTCTCGTCCTGGCCGGCTCGATGGTCGTCTACGGCGAGGGCCGCTACCGCTGCCCCGCGCACGGCGACGTCGCGCCGGGCCCGCGCCGACCGGCCGACCTGGACGCGGGCCGGTTCGAGCCGCCCTGCCCGGTCTGCGCCACCGCCCTCGCCCCCGGGCTGGTCACCGAGGACGCGCCCGCCGACCCGCGCAACGTGTACGCCGCCACCAAGCTCGCCCAGGAGCACCTCGCCTCCGCGTGGGCCCGCGCCTCCGGAGGCACCGTCCTGACGCTCCGCTACCACAACGTCTACGGTCCGGGGATGCCGCGCGACACCCCGTACGCGGGGGTCGCGTCGCTGTTCCGCTCGGCGCTGGCACGGGGCGAGGCGCCCCGGGTGTTCGAGGACGGCGGCCAGCGGCGCGACTTCGTCCACGTCGAGGACGTCGCGGCGGCCAACCTGGTGGCCCTGACCTCGATCGACGCCAGGCCGCCCGGCAGCGCCCGCGCCTACAACGTGGGCAGCGGCGAGCCCCGGACGGTCGGCGAGATGGCCTCGGCGCTCGCGGAGGCGTACGGCGGCCCGGCACCGGTGGTGACGGGCGAGTACCGCCTCGGCGACGTCCGGCACATCACCGCGGACTCCGCCCGCCTGCGCACCGAACTCGGGTGGCGCCCGCAAGTGCCGTTCCACACCGGGATGAAGGAGTTCGCCGCCGCACCCCTGCGGGCGTGACCGCGGCGGACGGAACCACCGTCACGCTCAACGCACGGCTTGTTCCCAGAGCTCCAGCCCCGCGCGGAGGAGTTCGCGCACGGCCGCGGTCTCCTCGCCCGTCCAGGCTCCCTCCCCCGCGGCCGGTTCGAGGGCTTCGCCGCCGAAGACCTTCTCGTAGGCGCTGTCGTGAACCGGCCCCTGGGCGGGCAGGGGCGGGCCGGCCTTCAGGCTGCGGGAGAGGTCCTCGAAGAAGTCGGCCATGCCCATCTCCCTGATGCCGCGGTGGCACCTGCCACACGGCGAATCTAGGCGTGCGAGGCCGCCCTCGGCGCCGGGAGGGCGATCTCGAAGCAGCAGCCCCCGTCGACGTTGCGCACGCCGGCCCGCCCGGCGTGGGCCTCGACGATGCCGCGCACGATGGCCAGCCCGAGCCCGCCGCCGCTGTCCCCGCTGTCGCCGCCCTCGCCCGGGTCGCGCCGGGGCGTGCGGGCGGCGCCGCCGCGCCAGCCGGTCTCGAAGACGCGCGGCAGGTCCTGTTCCGGGATGCCGCCGCAGCCGTCGGTGACGGACAGCACGACCTCGTCCGCCTCGCGCCGGGCGGCGACCGCGACCACGCCCTCCTCCGGGGTCGCCCGGATCGCGTTGACCAGCAGGTTCCCGAGCACCCTGGTGATCTCCCGGCTGTCCACCTCGACGGGCTCGGCCGCCACCTCCCGCCCCTCCAGCCGGACCCCGCGCCGCCGGGCCAGCGGGTAGGCGCCGGCGAGCGCGTCGTCCACCAGGTCGTAGACGGACACCCGGGCCACCGACAGCGACAGCGCCCCCGCCTGGATCCGGGACAGCTCGAACAGGTCGTCGACCATCCCGGTGAGCCGTTCGACCTCGGTGCGGATCCGGACGAGGTAGCGCTCCGGCTCGTCGGCGACGCCGTCCTCCAGCGCCTCGGCCATGGCCCGCAGGCCGGCGAGCGGGGTGCGCAGGTCGTGCGAGATCCAGGCGATCAACTCCCGGCGCGAGCGCTCCAGAGCCTGTTCGCGCGCCCTGGACTCGGCGAGCCTGGCACTGGTGGCGGCCAACTCCTCGCTCAGAGCCGCCAGTTCGGTGCCGAGCGGCTGGTCCGGCGCGGTGAACCCGGCGTCGCTGCCGACCGTCCGGGCCGCCACGGCGAGCGCCCGGCTGCCGGCCACCACCTGGCGGCCGAGCAGGGCGGCGGTGAGCAGCGACACGACGGCGGCCATGCCGAGCACGGTGACGACCACGCCGAAGTCGTGGGTGGACAGGAACATCGCCTGCGCCACCGCGAAGGTGCCCGAGGTCACCGCGAGGACGGTCACCACGGCGACGGTGAACAGCGAGAGCGCGACGGAACGCCGGCGCAGCAGCCGGATCGCGGCCCAGCCGAGCAGTCCGGCGCCGCCGGCGCCGAGGGCGGCGAACAGGGCGATCAGCAGGACGTCCTTCACCGGTCACCACCGCCGGCCGGGTCGTAGCGGTAGCCGACGCCCCACACGGTGGTGATGAGCGCGGGCGCGGCGGGGTCGTCCTCGATCTTCTCGCGCAGCCGCCGGACGTGGACGGTGACGGTGGAGAGGTCGCCGAAGTCCCAGCCCCAGACGCGCTGCATCAGGTCCTGCCGGGAGAAGACCGTGCCGGGGTGCCGGAGCAGGAACGCGAGCAGGTCGAACTCCCGCAGGGTCAGGGAGAGTTCGCGCTCGCCGCGCTGGGCCCGGCGGGCCTTCGGGTCGAGGGCGATGTCCCCCGAGCGCAGCGGGCCGCCGTCCGGAGCCGCCGAGCCCGCCGGGGCCGCGCCGGCCCGGGCGCGGCGCAGCACCGACTGCACCCGCAGCACCAGCTCGCGCGGGCTGAACGGCTTGGTGACGTAGTCGTCGGCGCCGAGCTCCAGGCCGAGGATCCGGTCGGCCTCGTCCCCCTTGGCGGTGAGCAGCACCACCGGCAGCCCGGCGCCCTCGGCGGAGGCGCGCAGGCGCCGCAGCACCTCCAGCCCGTCGAGCCCGGGGAGCATGAGGTCCAGCACCAGGAGGTCCGGGGGCGCGCTGCGGGCGAGGGCGAGGCCCTCGGCGCCGTCGGCGGCGCGGTCCACGAGGTGGCCGGCGCGGGTGAGGTAGCCGGCGACGACCTCGGCCACGGTCGGGTCGTCGTCGATCACCAGGATGCGGGAGACGTCGTTCACCTCGCCGAGGATAGGAGGTGTCGGCGCCGGGTGCGGACCGGACGGGACGGGCGTTCGCCTTCCGTAAGATCCCCGAGCCTTGCCGGACGAGATCACCCGGACGGGCCAGCCGACACGACGTCCGCGTTCCGTAAGGCGCCGGTGCCCCCGCACGCGGCCCGTCGGCGCCTAGCGTGGCCCGCGTGACCTCACCCACCCCCATTCCCCCTTCCGTCGACGTCGTCCTGCCGTGCCTGGACGAGGCTGCCGCGCTGCCCTGGGTGCTCGGCCGGATCCCGGCCGGCTGGCGGGCGATCGTCGTCGACAACGGCTCCACGGACGGCTCGGCCGAGCTGGCCCGTTCGCTCGGCGCGACGGTGGTGGCCGAGCCCCGGCGCGGTTTCGGCGCCGCCTGCCACGCCGGGCTGCTCGCGGCCACCGCCGAGCTGGTGTGCTTCCTGGACTGCGACGGCTCGCTCGATCCGGCCCAGCTGCCGCGCGTCACCGAGCCGGTGCTGGCGGGCGCGGCGGACCTCGTCCTCGGCCGGCGCCGCCCGTCGACGGCCGGGGCCTGGCCGGTGCACGCCAGGCTCGCCAACGCCGTCCTCGCCCGCCGCCTGCGTGCCCGCACAGGGGCGGCGCTGCACGACCTCGGCCCGATGCGGGCCGCCCGCCGGGAGCGGCTGCTGGCGCTCGGCCTGGGCGACCGGCGCTCCGGCTACCCGCTGGAGATGGTGCTCACGGCGGCGGCGGCCGGGATGCGGATCGCCGAGACGCCGGTCGACTACCTGCCGCGCGCGGGCCGCTCCAAGGTCACCGGGACCCTGCGCGGGACCCGGCAGGCCGTCCGCGACATGCGGGCGGTGCTGGCCGCGCCGCCGCCCACGCTGCTGGTGATCGCCAAGGCGCCCGTCCCGGGCCGGGTGAAGACGCGGCTCACGCCGCCGTTCACGCCCGAGCAGGCCGCCGGTCTGGCCGAGGCCGCGCTCGGCGACACCCTGCACACGCTGTCCACCGTCCCGGCCGGGCTGCGCCTGCTGGTGCTGGACGGCGAACCGGGCGACTGGCTGCCGCCGGGCTGGCAGGTCGTGCCGCAGTCGGGCGGCGGCCTGGACGAGCGGCTCGCGGCGGCCTTCGCCGACGCCGCCCGCCTCGCCCCGGGCGCGCCCGCGCTGTTGGTCGGCATGGACACCCCGCAGCTGAGCGCGGCGGCACTGGCCGAACCGCTGTCCGCCGCCCGGCGCGCGGGCGTCGACGCGTGGTACGGCCCGGCGGCGGACGGCGGCTTCTGGGCCCTCGGCCTGGCCCGGCCGACGTCCCCGCTCGCCGCCCGACTCCTGCGCGGCGTACCGATGTCCACGCCGCACACCGGAGCCCACCTCCTCGACCGTCTCGCCGCAGCAAATCTGACGGTCCATCACCTTCCGGAACTCACCGACGTGGACACCGCCGAGGACGCCCGCCGCGTCGCCGCCGAAGCCCCGCACAGCCGCTTCGGCTCCCGCCTCGCCGACTTCGAACTCAGCCACGGGGGCGGCGAGTTGACACCCACCACCGCTCTGCAGGTCGACTCTCCCACCGGGATGCCACGTTGACGATCACCGCCACCACCCCCTGGGTCGACGACCCGTTCGCCGAGGCCGTCCGCACCGGCCGCGGCCCGCTCTGGCTCCGCCGTGCCGACGGCCACCGCCTCCGGCTCGACGTCGAACGCTGGTGCGCCCCGGCCGCCGGGGCCGACCACAGCCTGCTGCTGCGCTGCACCCGGCTCTCCGCCCCCGTGCTCGACCTCGGCTGCGGGCCCGGCCGCCTGGTCGCCGCGCTGCTCGAACTCGGCGTCCCGGCGCTCGGCGTGGACGTGACCGGCGCGGCCGTCGCCCGCACGCTCGGCCTCGGCGGCCCGGCCCTGTGCCGCTCGGTCTTCGACCGGCTGCCCGCCGAGGGCCGCTGGGGCGCCGCACTGCTGGCCGACGGCAACCTCGGGATCGGCGGCGACCCGCTCGCCCTGCTCCGCCGGGGCGCCGAACTCATCGCCGCGGACGGCCTGTTGCTCGTCGAGGTGGAGGCGACGGAGACGGACGAGCGCGCCGTCGTCCGGGTCGAGGGCCCGGACGGCCGCCTCGGCCCGCCGTTCCCGTGGGCCCGCCTCGGCACCCGCGCCGCCCTGCGCCGCGCCCGCGCGGCCGGCCTCGCGGAGGCCGAGCGCTGGACCTCGCACGGCCGGCGCTTCCTCGCCCTGCGCAAGGCCTGAGCCGGACGCGGGCATGGATTTGGGCCGGGGTCCAGGGAGCCTTGCAGGACGCCGTTCGTGCGTCACGCGTGCGGCTGTCGCCCAACCGCCTCTCGGCCCCTCGGTCAGGGGTGCCCCGGCGGCACCCTTCGCGGCGTCGCGGCCGAGCCTGCCAGAAGCCCCGGGCGGGGACAAGACCCCCGAACCGACGCCTACCCGGCGTTCCCCACCCGCCACGGCGGGTGCCCGGACCTGCACGTCAACGGCACCCGTCCCGCGCCGTCCGCGCACCGGACCCACGGGACGGGCACCAGCCCCACGGGACGGGCACCCCCTTCACACCGCCCGCGCGAGCACCCGCCGAGCGGCCCGCCGGCCGCCCCACCGCCGCACCGCGCCGCCCGTCACGACGCACGCCAGCGCCACCCCGTACGCGGCCTGCTGCGCCTCGATCCCGCCCGTCAGGTAGAGCACCTGCCCCGCCGCCGGGACGGCCAGCCACTCCCACCGCCCGTCCAGCGCGACGAGCGCCACCACCAGCAGCCCGTACCACGGGTAGGACGGCGCCACGACGAGCAGTGCCGTCCCGGTGACGAGGAGCGCGCCCGACCACGGCCGCGCCGGGTCCCCGCGCCGCAGCACCCACAGCGCCACCCCGGCCAGCACGGCTCCCGCCGCCCACGGCAGCAGCGCGTCCGGCAGGACCAGCGCCGGCAGCCCGAACCGGTCGATGTGCCCCTGCTCGTAGCCCTCCTCCCGCAGGTAGCCCGGCAGGTACCCGAGCACCCCGGCGCCGGACGCGGCGACGTACGGGACGTACGAGAACGCGAACGCGCCGACCGTCCACGCCAGCAGCACCGCGCTCTCCCGGACGGACCGGCGGGCGAGCACCCCCGGCAGCGCCAGCCCGGGCAGCAGCTTGACCGCGATGGCGGCTCCGGCCAACAGCCCCCCGGCCGCCGGGCGCCGTCGCACCACACACCCCAGCCCGGCCACGAGCAGCAGTGCGCCCAACGTGTCCACGTGCGCGTCGTTGACCGCCCACACCGTCACGCCCGGGCACCACCCCCACAGCGCCGCCCGCCGGTTCCCCCGCCCGACCACGAGCAGCGCCCCCGTCGTCGCGACCGCGAGCAGCGCGCCGGCCGCCTGCGCCCCGCGCACCCCGCCGCCGAACGGGTGCACGACGAGGAACCACGCCTCCGCGACGGGCGGGTAAATCGTGTGCACGGCGGGCCGGTTGATGTGGGTGCAGTCCCCGGCCGCCGTCCGCCGCTCGTCCCAGCCGGCGCACTCCCCGCCCGTCGGCCAGAGCCCGGGATCGCGCAGCCGGGCGAGCGCGGGGTCGTCGGGGGTGTGCGCGTACGGGGAGATCCCGGCGGCCTGCACCCGGCCGTCCCAGACGTACCGGTAGGCGTCGTCGCTGGTGCGCGGCGGCGCGAGGAGGCCGACGGCGGCGACGGCGATGCTGCCCGCGAGCACCAGCGGCACGACCTGACGGTCGGTCACCTTCCGGAGCAGTACGAGCGCGAGCGCGAACAGCCCGGCGTCGACGGCGTACCAGACGAACAGGGGCGCGCGATGGTCGAGCGCGCCACCGCCCGTGACGGTCGCGACGAGGGCTCCGACCAGGGCGGCGAGGGCGAGGAGGGCACGAGTGAGCACGGCGCCCACCCTGCCACCGCCGGGCCGGGGCGGGCCGCCGTGGCGTGGCGCCGTTCGGATTCCGTAAGCACGTCGGAGCGCCGCCGCGGGGCCCCGGACGGGTTCCATGGGCACGTGAACCCGAAGACGCCCGAACCCCCCGGCCCGAGCTCCCCAAGCCCGAGCTCCCCCCGTTCGTCCCGCCGCTACGACCTCCCGCTCCCGCCGCCACCCGACGCCCTGCGCCGCGGCCCGTTCCGCGACGGCAAGTTCCGCTCGGCGCTGCACGAGCCGCGCACCACCGTCGTGCTCGGCCGCTGGCTCGGCGCCGCGCTGCTGGTCTGCTTCCTCACCGGCCTGGTCAGCCACGCCCTCCAGGACCCGCCGACCTGGCTCGTCCCGTACCTCCAGAGCCGGCCGGTGGGCGGCTACCAGGTCACCCAGGGGCTGCACGTGATCAGCGGCCTGGCCGCGATCCCGCTGCTCGGGGCGAAGCTGTGGACGGTCTACCCGCGGCTCTTCGAGTGGCCGCCCGCCCGCAGCGTGCTGCACGCGCTGGAGCGGCTCGGCATCTTCGTCCTCGTCGCGGCGATGCTGCTGGAGGTGTTCACCGGGCTGTTCAACACCCTCCAGTGGTACCCGTGGCCGTTCCCGTTCCGCCAAACCCACTTCTGGCTGGCCTGGTTGGCCACCGGCGGGCTCCTCGTCCACATCGCCGCCAAGGGCACGCTCATCGCCCGGCACTGGCGCCGCCCGGCCGTCGGGCTCCCGCAGCGCCGCGCCTTCCTGACCGCCGTGACGGCCGCCGCGGGTGTCGTGACCCTCACCACCGCCGGGCAGACGGTGCCCTTCCTCAGCGGCCTGGACCTGCTCGCCCCGCGCCGCCCGGACATCGGCCCGCAGGGCCTGCCGGTCAACCGCACCGCCGCCCAGGCCGGCACCGTCACCGCCCCCGCGGACTGGCGGCTGCGCGTGGACGGCCCCCGCCCGTACACCCTCACCCTCGCGGAGCTCGCGCAACTACCGCAGCACGACGTGGAATTGCCGATCGCCTGCGTCGAGGGCTGGAGCGCGACGGCCCGCTGGAGCGGGGTCCGGATCGCCGACCTGATGGAGCGCGCCGGCGCCCCGGCCGGGTCCGCACTGCGCTTCACCTCGTTCGAGACCAACGGGCCCTACCGGGTGATGGAGATGCCGTCCGAGTACGCCGTCGACCCGCTCTCACTGCTCGCCCTGCGCGTCAACGGCGAGGTGCTGAAGGCCGACCACGGCTATCCGGCGCGGGTCATCGCCCCCAACCGGCCCGGCGTGCTGCAGACCAAGTGGATCGAACGGATCGAGGTCGTCTGATGCCCCGTTGGCTGCGCGCCGCCCTCCTGCTCGGCGGCCTCGCCCTGCTCGGCTTCGGCCTCTCCGGCCTGCTCGCCGACTCCTACATCACCGCCCCGTTCGACGTCCTGGTGTGGGCCGTCGGAGCAGTCGTCCTGCACGACGGCCTGTGGCTGCCGCTGCTCTGCCTGATCGGCGCCCGCTACGCCCGCGGCCCGGTGCTGCGCGCGTGGCTGGTCGTCGCGGCGGCGGTGACGGCCGTCGGGCTGCCGGCCGTCCTGCGGGACGGCACGGACCACGGCAACTCCACGCTGCTGCCGCTGCCTTACGGCCGCAACCTGCTGCTGGTGCTGGCCGCCACCGCCGTCGTCGCGCTGCTGGTCGCGCTCGTCCGGCGGTGGCGCACCCAGGGCCTCAGGCCCCGGCGGCGACGCCCGGCAGACCCGTCGTGAGCCCGTCCAGCGCGTGCGAGCAGACGCAGTCCCGGTCCGCCGGCAGGCTCTCCAGCGCCTTGAACAGCACGGTGCGCAGCCGGTCGACGTTCCCCGCGAAGGCCTTCAGCACCTCGGCGTGGGTGACGCCCTCACCGGCCTCCACCCCGGCGTCCAGGTCGGTCACCAGCGCCAACGACGTGTAGCAGAGCCCGAGTTCGCGCGCCAGCACGGCCTCGGGGTGCCCGGTCATGCCGACCACCGACCAGCCGTTCGCGGAGAACCAGCGCGACTCGGCGCGGGTGGAGAAGCGCGGGCCCTCGATCACCACGAGCGTCCCGCCGTCCACCGGCTCCCAGGCCGCGTCGCGCGCCGCGTCCAGCGCCGCCCGGCGCCCGGCGGGGCAGTACGGGTCGGCCATCGACACGTGCACGACCTCGGGGAGCGAGCCGTCCGGCAGCGGCAGTCCGTCGTAGTAGGTCTGCACCCGGCCGGAGGTGCGGTCGACGAACTGGTCCGGCACCAGCAGCGTGCCGGGCCTGTACTCCGGCCGCAGCCCGCCCACCGCGCACGGCGCGAGCACCTGGCGCACACCGAGTGCGTGCAGGGCCCACAGGTTGGCCCGGTAATCGATCCGGTGCGGCGGCAGCCCGTGGCCGCGCCCGTGCCGCGGCACGAACGCCACCCGGCGGCCGGCCACCTCGCCGAGGAACAGGGCGTCGCTCGGCGGCCCGTACGGCGTGTCTACGCGCACCTCGGTCACGTCGTCCAGCAGCGCGTACAGCCCCGATCCGCCGATCACACCCAGTTCGGCGCGCGGGAGTCGCTGATCGTTCGTCATCGTTCGTGCCCTTCCTCGGAGACGTCCCGGCCACTGTAGGAGGCGGCGCCCCCGGCGGAAGCGGGACCTCGATTACGTCGGTCTTACGGCTCGCGGCGCCGCAGGCCGCTGCGGCCGAATGGCGGCGGGCCGCCGGGGTGGTTCCCGGCGGCCGGGCGGGTGACTTTCCGGACGCGTCGGCAACCGTCCGCCCCACCCGGCGTGCGTCGGTGGACATGCGCCGCCTCCGGACGGCGTACGCCCTGTCCCCGGACCTGAGAGCCGCCCATGCCTCCCACCGCCCGTCTCCGCAGCCTCGTCCCCACCGCCCTCTGCGCCCTGGCCGTCGCCCTCGCGGCCCCCGCGGCGCAGGCCGCACCCCCGGGCGGCGGCCACGGGGCCGACCCCGTCGGGAGGTACGACTGGGAGAACGTGGCGGACTGCGAGAGCAGCCACGACTGGCACATCAACTCCGGCAACGGCTACTTCGGCGGCCTCCAGTTCGACAACCCCACCTGGCGCGAGAACGGCGGCCTCGCCTACGCCCCGCGCGCCGACCTCGCCACCCGCGAGGAGCAGATCGCCGTCGCCACTGTGCTCGCCGAGCGCCGCGGCCTGAGCCCCTGGCCGGTCTGCGGCGCCCGCGCGACCCGCGACCACGACCGGACCCGGGACCACGACCGCGATCGGGAGCGGGACCGCGATCGGGAGCGGGACCGCGATCGGGAGCACGCCCGCGGCACCGCCCTGCCGCCGCCGGCCGCCCCGGCCACCGCGCTCGCCGGCGGCGAGCGGCGGGTCGGCCAGGACGACACCCTGTTCGGCCTCGCGGACACCCTCCGCCTCCCCGGCGGCTGGCCCGCCCTCTACGAGGCCAACCGTGACGTCGTGGGCGACGACCCCGACCTCATCCAGCCCGGCATGGTCCTGCGCCTGCCGTCCTGAGCCCGGCCGGACCCGCCGCCGCCCACGCCCCCGTCACTGGCGGGGGCGTGGGCGGTGTCGTCACGCCGACTCCGCCACGAGGACATGCAGCCCCCGCGCCCCCACCTCGCTGTGCCGGACGGCCAGGCCCGCCGCCGCGCACTGCTCCTCGACCCACTCCGGTGAGAGCCGCAGCTTCGGGTAGCTGCTGACCTCCTGCGTCCACGTCCCGCCGCTGCGGGTGTGGACCAGGTCGTGCACCAGCGCGGTGTCCTCGTCCGGGTACTCCAGCACGCAGGTCATGATCCGGTCCTCGGTGGCCCGCACCGGGAGGAAGCGGTCGGTGCCGGTGAGCGGGCGGGTCAGGTCCCGGAAGGACAGCACGAGCCGCCCGCCCGGCGCGAGCGCGCGCGCCGCGTCCCCCAGCAGCGCGACGACGTCCTGCCGCGCCGGGAGGTGCGTGAGCGTGTCCCCCATGCACACCACCGCGGCCACCGTGCCCGGCCCGGTGTGTGCCGGCAGGGCGCCCCGCAGGTCCGCCAGGACCGGCCGGAGGATGTCCGCCTGCCCGGCCTTCGCCGCCAGTTCCGTCAGTTCGTCGAGCAGCCGTGCGCTCGTGTCGACGGCGAGGACCGTCCCGTAGCCCAGCGCGGCGAGGGCGAGGCTCTGCGGCCCCGGCCCGGCCCCGAGGTCCACGGCGAGCCGGCCGGGGCCGTCCGCCCGCACGCCGAGCCCGGCGAGCAGCTCGGCCTGGGCAGCGGCGAGGGCCGGGACGTCACCGCCGAGCATCCAGGTGTAGTGCGCGGCGAGGAGCCGGTCGTAGTGCTCAGGTGCGGTGTTCATGGCGGTACCTTCCGTCCGAAATTCCTGTCCCTGACGGCATGTTAGGAACTCCTGATCCCGGCGAACCGGGCGCCCCCGGGAAAGCGGTCAGCCCGCCCGGTCACCAGGACCGGACGGGCCGACGGACGGCGGGGGCGCGTTACCCGACGTGGACGCGCGGGCGGCGCGTGCGGTCCGGCTCCGCCTCGCGCAGCACCTCGCGGGTGACCGGGGCCACCTCGCCCTGGCCGAACAGGAAGAACCGCAGGAACTGGGCGAACGGGTTGCCCTCGGTCCACTCGAAGTACAGGTGCGGCCGCTGGCCCGTGCGGTCCCGGACGGTGAGCGCCAGCGCGGCGATCGCGTTCGGGACGCTGGAGCTCTCCAGCGTCAGCACCCGGTAGCGCCCGTGCAGCACCTCGCCGCGGACGGTGAGCTCGGACTCGAAGTCCGAGGCGTCGCGGACCGTCACCTCGACGAAGACCAGGTCGTCCTCGCCCGGGATGTCGTTGTCGGCGCGGATCTGGCGGATCTTGTCGCGGTACTCGGCGACGTCCCGGTGGGTCGGCTCGTTGGCGATCAGGCGCAGCGGGCGGTGCGCGTAGTCGCGGATGAAGCGCTCGGCGACGTCGTCCAGGGTCACGTCGGTGACGCGCAGCTCGAAGGCCCGCTTGAGCCGGGAGAGCAGCGACACCAGGATGATGCCGGCGATGAAGCAAGCACCGATCTTGACGCCGTCCGGACGCTCCATCGTGTTGATCACGGTGGTGTACAGGAACACGGCCGAGATGATCCCGAAGGCCGTGGTCCAGCCGCGCTGGCGCTTCTTGTAGGCGGCGATGGTCACGGCGATGGCCGCCGAGCTGATCAGCACGAGCACGCCGGTCGCGTAGGCGCCGCCCTGGGCGTCGACGTTGGCGTCGAACAGCCAGGTGATCAGGAAGCCGACGAGGGTGAGGACGATCACCATCGGACGGACGGCGCGCGCCCAGTGCGGGGCCATGCCGTAGCGCGGCAGGTAGCGGGGCAGCAGGTTCAGCATGCCCGCCATGGCGGAGGCGCCGGCGAACCACAGGATCGCGATCGTCGACAGGTCGTAGACGCTGCCGAAGGCGCCGCCCAGGTACTGGTGCGCGAGGAAGGCGAGGGCGCGGCCGTTGGCCTCGCCGCCGGCCTCGAACTCCTTGGCCGGGATGAGCAGCGTGCAGATGAAGCTGGTGGCGATCAGGAAGGTGCTCATGATCACGGCGGCGGTGGTGAGCAGCTTGCGGGTGCCGCGGATGCGGCCGGCCGGGTTCGCCTCGGTGTCGCCCGCGTCGCCCTCGATGTGCGGCATGACGGCGACGCCGGTCTCGAACCCGGACATGCCGAGCGCGAGCTTGGGGAACACGACCAGTGCGACGCCGATCATGACGAAGACGTTGCCGTGCTGGACGGTCAGCGCGTTGGACCAGTCGGTGACGACGTGCGGAGCCTGGATGATCTTCCAGATGCCGACCGCGACGACCACGACGTTGAGCGCCAGGTAGACCACGACCAGGCCGACGGCCAGGCCGATCGCCTCGCCGAAGCCCTTCAGGAACACCGCGCCGAGCAGCGCGACCAGGATCAGCGTGATCAGCATCTGCTTGCCGCCGAGGACGCTGTTCAGGTGCGGGTTCTCGACCAGGTGCGCGCTGGCGTCGGCGGCCGAGAGCGTGATCGTGATGATGAAGTCCGTCGCCGCGAAGCCGAGCAGGGCGAGCACGAAGAGCTTGCCCTTCCAGAACGACAGCAGCCGCTCCAGCATCGCGATCGAGCCCTCGCCGCGCGGGCTCTCCTGGGCCACCCGCCGGTAGACCGGCAGCGCGCCCAGCAGGGTCACGATCACCAGCACGATCGTGGCGATCGGCGACAGCAGGCCGGCCGCGAGGGCGGCGATGCCCGGCTGGTAGCCGAGCGTCGAGAAGTAGTCCAGGCCGGTCAGGCACATCACGCGCCACCAGCGCTGGCCCTGGTGGCCGCCGTGCGCTTCGCCGCCGTCCTGCCCGCTCTGGTCACCCTGCGTGTCCTTGGCCACGGACGCGTCGGCCAGCAGCCAGCTGCGGAGGCGTATTCGCGCCGACGGCGCGGCCACCTCCGGGGACGCCGCCACCTGCGCCGTCCCCGTCTCCGTCGAACCCGACGAAACCACCTTGCACCTCTTGTTCAAGACCCCGTAAAAGCGCCGTCGGGCGACGGCAGTGCGCCAGGCTATGCGACCGGCGTTAAGGAGTCGTCATCGGCCCGCGTTAAGAAAACGTCATGGTGGTGGACGTCTTGGCGCCGTCGGGGGCGCGGGCGGGGGGGGGGGGGCGGGGGCCCCCCCCCCCGGCCCGGCACCGGCAGGCGTTACGCCTGGTAACCGAGGACCGTCATCATGCCCGTCTCGGCGTGGTAGACGTTGTGGCAGTGGACCATCCACAGGCCCGGATTGTCGGCGTCGAAGTCGACGGCGAGCGTCGTGCCGGGCAGCACGATCGCGGTGTCCTTGCGCGGGCCGCCGCCCGCCGCTCCGACGAGCGCGAAGGTGTGCCCGTGCAGGTGGACCGGGTGCCACATCTCCGTCGAGTTCCGGAACTCCAGCCGCACCCGCTCCCCCGCCGCCACCGGGTGGCGCTGCGCGGGGTCGTACCTGCGGCCGTCGAAGGCCCAGTCGGCCTTCGCCATGCCTCCGGTCAGCTCCAGCCGCACCGTCCGGTCCGGCGCCTTGGCGGGCAGCCGGACGCCCGCGGCCGCCGTGAGCTGCGCGGCGGTCACCAGCCGGCCGTCCAGCTCGGCCGGGCGCACCGAGGCGTCGGGCGCGGCGCCGCCGCCGGTGCGCAGCAGCGCGAGCGCGGAGGCGCCCTTGCCCTCGGCGAGGGCGGTGAGGGGGAAGACGCCGTCCTTGACGGTCACCAGGACGTCGTAGCGCTCGCCCATGCCGATCAGGAGCGCCTGGGTGGCGGCCGGCTCGACCGGGAAGCCGTCGGTGTGGGTGACGGTCAGCTCGTGGCCGCCGAGGGCGACCCGGTAGGCGGTGTCGCCGCCCGCGTTGATCAGCCGGATCCGGACCCGGTCGCCCGGCTTGGCGGTGAAGGTCTCGGGCGCGGTCGCGAGGCGGCCGTTGACCAGGTGGAACGGGTACGCGACGTCGCCCGCGTCACCGCCGAGGAGGTCGCTGCGGGCTCCCATGAGCATGCGCGAGGGGCCGGCCGTGCCCGCCGCGTCGTGGCCCCCCATGCCCGCCATGTCGTGCCCGCCCATGCCGGCCATGTCGTGCCCGCCCATGCCCTTGGACAGTTCGCTCAGGACGGCTTCGGGGGTGCTCCCGTCCACCCCGTCCAGCCAGTCGTCCAGGACGACGACCCACTCCTTGTCGTAGGCCAGCGGCTCCTTCGGGTCGTCGACGATCAGCGGCGCGTACAGCCCGCGGTCCTGCTGGACGCCGGAGTGCGGGTGGAGCCAGTACGTGCCCGGGCGGGTGAGCGCGAAGCGGTAGTCGAACGCGGCCCCGGCCCGGACCGGATCCTGCGTCACCCCCGGGACGCCGTCCATGTCGTTGCGCAGCGCGAGGCCGTGCCAGTGCAGCGAGGTCGGCTGCGGGAGGTGGTTGGCGAGGGTGAGCGCGAGCGTCTCGCCGGCGGTGGCGCGGACCTCGCGGCCGGGCAGCGCGTCGCCGTACGCCCAGCTGCGGACGGTGCGCCCGCCGAGGTCGAGGGTGGTCTCGGTGGCGGTGAGCGCGACCTTGCGCTCCGCCCCGGGGTTGCGCCGCGCCTCGGCGGCGGCGACCTCGGGACCGTCCGGACGGACGAAGCCGGCCGGCGCCGGAGCCTGCTTGCCGTGGTCCATGCCCTCCATGCCCTTCATGGAGTCCGAACAGGCGGCCAGGATCCCGGTCCCGGCAGCGGCGAGCGCCGCGCCGAGCACGGCGCGTCGAGAGGGTGTGCGCATGACGAAATGCACCTCGTGTGTAGGTGTGGGTCGGTGGACGTGCGAGGCAACCGCCACACGCCTACTGACGCAGCACCGACACCTCGGCGAGGACCGACCTCCCGCCCCTGGGCGGCGGAAGCGCCCGGACGGCGGCCAGCAGCAACGCCCGCACGGCAGCAGCGGCATCACCGGCCCGCCGCAACACGTACCCCCCGACGGCGAGCAGCACGAGTCCCCAACCGGCTGGCACGGCAAGGCAGACCGCCATCGGGTCCATCCCGCCGGGCATCCCGGGGTCGGCCGTGACGTCGTGCGACCGGTGCGCCTGGACGGCGGCATGCTCCCCGCCGTGCCGTCCTCCATGCCCACCGGTCGGATGCCCGAGCGTGTGCATGGTCAGCACCCCGAACAGCAGGGCGGCGAGCAGAACTCCGCGCAGGACCCGCACCATGCCGTCCCGCACCGCCCACCTCCACTCCGCCATTTACCCCCACAGGGTATACCGCATCACCGTGTGACCCGTTGTTCGCACCCGTCCCGCCCCCGGTAGCATCCGGGCCGGGGGAGATCACGCACACCGACGCGCCCGACGGCGCGCAGGTCGGGCTGCCCCGCGGCGGCCCCGTCCGGAGCCACCGGTTCCCGCGACACCCTGGAGCTGCACCCGATGGCCCTGCCACGACACCCGGCGACCCTCCTGCGGCGCGCGGGCCGCAGACTCGGCGCCGCCGCCACCCTGCTCTCCCTGGCCGTGGCGACGGCCGGGCTCGGCGCGGCACCCTCGACAGCCGCCCCGGCAACAGCCGCTTCCGCCCCCGTCCCAGCGAACCTCACCGCCGCCGGCCCGTTCAGGGACTCCTTCCAGCAGGACCCGGCCCTCGACACCGACCCGTTGTACGGCCTGAACGTGGGACTCGACCGACGGCAGAACGGCGTCCGGACCACGTCGTGGACGCGCGTCTCCGGCCGCTGGGACACCACCGCGGCACCGCCGCCCTACTACGTGCAGACGAGCCACCCCGCCCAGCCGAACCGCATGGTGTTCTCGCTCGGCGTCTCGGCCGTCATGCTCGGCGCCCCGGCCGTGGCCGACCAGGACGGCCGGTTCACCGTGTCCACGGTCGTCGACCCCGTCGTCGGCGACACCGCGAGCGCCGACTGGGCCTCGATCGTGCTCAGCCGCAGCCACCGCGCCACCGGCTACGTGACCAACTCCGACGTCGACCTCGGCTTCATCGTCTCCTCCTCCGGCAAGCTCTCGCTCTTCCACGGCGGGGGCGGCGAAACCCCGTTCTGGACGGGCACGGTGCCGGCCGCCGACAAGTACGCCGTCTCGCTGACGGTCTCCAGCGGCGCCGACCGGGCGCTCGCCCTGACCGTCAACGGCACCGTCTTCCCGGTCACGGCGCCGGCCGGCGTCAACCGCTGGCCGAGCAGCGCGTTCCTCTACCTCGGGGCGTACCTGTCCGACCGGAACTCGGTGACCACCTTCGGCGACGGCGCCGGCACCGGCGTGAACGTCAGCCGGATCGACGCGAGCGCCACGGCGGGCGCCAAACCGTTCGTCGACACCTTCGACGGCTCCCCCGCCGGCGGCGACCACGGCCTCAACGACGACCTGAGCGCCCGTCAGCCGACCGTCGTCAGCGCCAACTACACTGCGGTGTCCGGCGTTCAGGGCCTCGCCGCCTCTCCGCCGGCCGGCTCGGTGCGGGTCAACGACCCCGTCGCCCCGAACGCGCTCTCCTTCCCGCAGGGCACGGCCGCCGTACGGCTCGACAAGCCCGCCACGGCCGACCTTTCGGGCACCTACACCGTCCACGCGCGCCTCACCCCGGCCGTCGGATCGACCGGCGGGACGGACGCGGCCTCGCTCCTCGTGAGCAACGGCTCGGGCAGCACCGGCGCCGTCGACGCCCGCGACGTGGCCCTGGGCCTCCAGGTCCAGGCCGGCGGCGCACTGACGCTCTACCAGGGCGGCCGGCAACTCCCGCTCACCGTCGGCTCGGTGACCCCGGCGTCGGACACCTACGACGTCTCGCTCGCGCTCGCAGCCGGAACGGCCGGGCAGGCGACCGTCACCGTCAACGGCACCACGGTGTTCGCCGGCCCCACCCCGGCCGCGCTCCCCCGCGACGGCTACGTGTACCTCGGCTCGCGGCGCACCACCCCCGGGGCCGTCGGCACGGCCGACGACCTGCGCGTCACCATGCTCGGCGGGCTCGACTACTACGGCTACTTCGACATCATGGACCCGCGCGACAACATCGACCACAGCCCCGAAGTGGCGCCGTGGACGAACATGAACAACTACATCGGCCAGGACCTCGCCAACCCCCGCTACTCGGGCTTCCTCGACTACTGCGCACCGGCCTCCTGCGTCCTCGACGTCTACAGCGTCGTCACGCTGAAGGACGCCCAGGGCAACATCACCGGGCCCGACCCGAACGCGGCGGCCAACCTCGCCGCGCTCCGCGGGCGGATCGGCTCCAACCTCGACAAGATCTCCATGATCTACCTGCTCGACGAGCCGTACTACCACGGCTTCACGCCCGACCAGGTGCAGACCGGGGCCGACCAGGTCCGGACCGCCTTCCCCGACAAGCCGATCGCCTACACCACCGACGCCTACAACCTCACCCGGCCCGTCCCGCGCGCGGCCGACTTCGTCGGCTTCGACCACTACTGCGCCGGACGCGGCCGCCTCCAGCAGGAACTCGCCACCCTCCAGGGCGCCCTCGCCTCGCCCGACCAGCACCTCGTGCTCTTCCCCGAGTCCTTCATCACCGGCCTCGACCACCCGAACGGCTGCGAGAACTCCACCGACGCGGCCCTCGCCGCCGACAACGCCGACTACCGCGCGATGGCCGCCCAGAACCCGCGGATCGTCTACCTCCAGAACTTCCGCTGGCTCGACTCGAAGCAGCCGGGCACGATGCCGCTGACCACCGCGCGCCAGCAGGCCATCGGCAAGGCCGTCATCAACGCCACCCCGGCCGGCCCGGCGACCGGCGTCGGCGTCTACCGCCCCGGTGACCGCACCGTCAGCGAGAACAGCCACAACGACACCCTCCTCGGCGTCGGCCCGGTGGCCGGCCTCGTCACCGGGCCCGACGACGTCGTGCTGACCGGCCACTGGAACGGCCCCGGCACCGACACGGTCGCCGTCTACCACCGCGACACCGCGACCTTCGTCCTCACCGACGACAACGCCACCCCGGCCGCCACCGTCCGCTTCGGCGTCACCGGCGACATCCCCCTGGTCGGCGACTGGAGCGGCCGGGGCCGCACCACCGTCGGCGTCTACCGCCCGAGCGACCAGAACTTCTACCTCAGCGACGACAACGCCACCCCCACGTACACCATCAAGTACGGCAACCCCGGCTGGACCCCGCTGGTCGGCAACTGGAGCGGCACCGGCACCACTACCATCGGCGCCTACGACCCCACCACCCAGATGTTCTACCTGCGCGACTCCAACACCCCCGGCGACGCCGACCACCGCTTCAAGTTCGGCAACCCCGGCGACACCCCCGTCAAGGGCGACTGGGACGGCACCGGGATCGACACCGTCGGCATCTACCGCTCCACCGACCGCTCCTTCTACGCCTCGGCCAACGAGGGCACCGTCATCCCCTACGCCGTCGTCTTCGGCAACCCCGGCGACATCCCCCTGACGGGCAACTGGGGCTGACCCCCCGACCCGGAACGGCCCCTGAGACACACCCCCTAAGGGCGTAGACACGGGAGCCGGCGGGCATCGCTGGTCGTAGGGTCCAACCGCCGCTCGTGAGAAGGTGCCAACCGTGAAGGTTATCGATCTCGTTCTCAATATCCTCTGGTTGATCTTCTGCGGCATCTGGATGGCGATCGGCTACGTCATCGCCGGAATCATCTGCTGCGTACTGATCATCACCATCCCGTTCGGCATTGCCTCGTTCCGCATCGCCGGCTACGTGCTGTGGCCGTTCGGGCGGACGGCGGTCGAGCGGCGGGACGCCGGGGCGGCGTCCTGTGTCGGGAACGTGATCTGGCTGGTGTTCGCCGGGTGGTGGCTGGCCCTCGGGCACCTGATCACCAGCATCCCGCTGTTCCTGTCGATCATCGGGATCCCCTTCGGGTGGGCCAACCTCAAGATGATCCCGATCTCCCTCACCCCGCTCGGGCGCGAGATCGTGTCGACGGACCAGCGCTTCGCCGGCTGGTAGGGGAACGGGCGCGGGGCGGGCGGCGCGGGGGGGGGGGTGCGAAGACACCGGGGCCGGGGGGGACAGGCCCCGCGGGTCAGGAGGGGGGACGCGCGGCCGATCGACGCGACGCTGTGG
>NZ_JBHWGV010000007.1:92565-120487 GCF_042732955.1 Kitasatospora sp. NPDC059747
GGGCGGGGCGCGCGGGGGGGGGGCGGGGGGCGCCGGGCGGCCGGCGGTGGCAGAAACCCGCCGCGCCCCGTCGGCGTTCCTACAGGTCCAGGATGCCGATGGCCATGTCGCGCATCTCGACCTTGCGGATCTTGCCGGTGACGGTCATCGGGAACTCGTCGACGACGTGGACGTAGCGCGGGATCTTGAAGTGGGCGAGCCGGCCGGTGCAGTAGGCGCGGACGGCTTCGGGGGTGAGGGGTGCGGCGCCCTCGCGCATGCGGATCCAGGCCATCAGCTCCTCGCCGTACTTGGGGTCGGGGACGCCGATCACCTGGACGTCGAGGATGTCGGGGTGGGTGTAGAGGAACTCCTCGATCTCGCGCGGGTAGAGGTTCTCGCCGCCGCGGATGACCATGTCCTTGATGCGGCCGGTGATGGCGAGGTAGCCGTCCTCGTCCATGACGGCGAGGTCGCCGGTGTGCATCCAGCGCGCGGCGTCGACGGCCTCCGCGGTGCGCTCGGGCTCGCCCCAGTAGCCGAGCATGACGGAGTAGCCGCGCGTGCAGAGCTCGCCGGGTTCGCCGCGCGGGACGGTGCGGCCGGTGGCGGGGTCGATTACCTTGACCTCCAGGTGCGGGCCGACCCGGCCGACGGTGGAGACGCGGCGCTCGACGGAGTCGTCGGTGCGGGTCTGGGTGGAGACGGGCGAGGTCTCCGTCATGCCGTAGCAGATGGAGACCTCGGCCATGCCCATCCGGTCGATGACGTCCTTCATGACCTCGGTCGGGCAGGGGGCGCCGGCCATGATGCCGGTGCGCAGGCTGGAGAGGTCGTGGCGCTCGAAGTCCGGGTCGGCAAGCTCGGCGATGAACATCGTGGGCACCCCGTAGAGAGAGGTGCAGCGTTCGGCGGCGACGGCGGCGAGGGTGGCGCCGGGCTCGAAGGAGGGGGCCGGAATGACCGTGCAGGCGCCGTGGGAGGTGGCGGCGAGGTTGCCCATGACCATGCCGAAGCAGTGGTAGAAGGGCACCGGGATGCAGATCCGGTCCTGCTCGGTGTAGTCGAGCAACTCGCCGACGAAGTAACCGTTGTTGAGGATGTTGTGGTGCGACAGGGTCGCGCCCTTGGGGAATCCGGTCGTGCCGGAGGTGTACTGGATGTTGATCGGGTCGTCCGGCGCCAGTTCGGCCCCGCGGACGGCGAGGGGCTCGGGATCGGCCCGGCGGCCGACGGTCAGCAGGTCCTCCCAGGCCGCACTGCCGATCAGGACGACGCGCTCCAATTCCGGGCAGCGCGGCCGGACTTCGTCGATCATCGCCGCGTAGTCCGAGGTCTTGAAGGACGGCGCCGCCACCAGCAGCCGGATCCCGGCCTGGTTGAGCACGTACTCCAACTCGTGCGAGCGGTAGGCCGGGTTGACCGTCACCAGGATCGCGCCGAGCTTGGCGGTGGCGTACTGGGTGAGCGTCCACTCGGCGCAGTTGGGGGCCCAGATGCCGACCCGGTCGCCCTTGGCGATGCCGAGGGCGAGCAGGCCGAGGGCCAGCGCGTCGACGTCGGCGGCGAGTTCGGCGTACGTCCAGCGGCGGGCGGTGGCGCGGTCCACCAGGGCGTCGCGCCCGGGGAAGGCGCGGACCGCGCGGTCGAGGTTCTCGCCGATCGTGTCGCCGAGCAGCGGCACGTCCGCGGTGCCGGATGAGTAGCTGCGACTGGTCGACGTGGTCCGCACGTGCTGCCTCCTGGCTGGGGATCGCGAGGGTCGGGGACCATGGTCCCGATCCCGCACCCCCGGCGCCACCCCCGAACGGGGGTACGGCCCCGGCCCGGACACGGCGAAGGGCCGCCCGCCGGAGTCGGCGGACGGCCCAGGGCCGTCGTCAGGCGTTGATGCAGGTGTTGCCGAACGCCGGGTTCAGGATCGAGACCACGCCGATCGAGTTGCCACAGACGTTGGCCTCGACGTTCACCGGGATCTGGATCTGGTTGCCGGACAGCACACCCGGCGAGCCGAACGCGACACCGTTGGCGGTGGCGTCGCCGGCCGCGGCGGTGCCGGCCCCGGCCAGGACGCACATCGCGGCGAGGGCGGTGGCGGCGAGGGTGGTGCGAATACGCATTGCGTCACTCCTTGTGAGGGTGGCGAAAAACCGTGTGACGATCACACTCGCCCCCGATCTCACTCGATCCGGTGCCCGAAATGCCGGTATTGCTCGCTACGGCGGCGTGTCGTCCGACCACGTTACGTCACCGCTGCCCAGGGCCACGGAGGCGCGCGGGAGCATCGGCCCGTCGCCCCGCCGGGACAGCACCGTCAGCGCGCCGACCTGCGCGGACAGGCTGCCGAGCCGGGCCGCGCACTCGGCGGCGAGCTCCTTCGGGTGCTGCGTGCGGCCGAGCGACAGGTGCGGCGTGAAGCCGCCGGCGCGGCCGCGGCAGCGCGGGAAGCGTTCCAGGAGGTCCGCGTACAGCCGGGCCCAGGGGGCGGGCCCGGCGGCGGCCGGATCGAGCCAGACGGTCGCGTACGCGCGGTGCCGGAAGCTGCGCACCCCGCTCAGGCGGACCGGGAACGGCGGGGTGCGCGCCACGGCGGCGGAGAGCAGAGGGACTGTGCGGGCGAATTCACTCTCCGGGACGAATCCGAAGAGCACGTTGACGTGCGGCGGCCAGCGCCGGACCTGCGGGTCGTGCACCAGCCGGATCGCCTGGACGGCCGGCCACAGCTCGGGCGGCGGCAGCCAGGCGACGGCCGTGCGCGGCGTCGGCGGGAGGTCCAGGACCGCGGGTAGGGCGGCGGGCCCCGTGAAGTCCCGGCCCGACGCCCCGTCGTCCGTCCTGCCGCCCATGGGGCCAGGCTACGGACCCAGCCGCGCCTCCACCGCGTCCAGCAGCTCCCGGGCCGGGTGCAGGCCCGGCTCGGCCCGCAAGGCCCGGCGCAGGAGCACGCGCGCCGTCGGGCCGTCGCCCCCGCGGACGGCGTCGAGCGCCTCGTTGTAGTCGATCCGGCCCGCGTAGCGCAGCCGGACCAGGGCGACCAGGTCCTCCCTGCAGGACGGGCAGCGCAGGCTCTCCGGATCCGCCGGGACGGCGCACTGCGGGCAGGGCACCTCGATCGGCGGGACGGCGTCGTCGGGGTTCATCGGGGACCGGCCTCCTCGGGGCGCACCGGGCCGAGCGACTCCGGCGTCGGGTCGTTGCCCAGCTCCCGCTGCGCCTGGGCGTACAGCACCAGGAGCGCGGAGTTGTGCCGGTTGGCGGCCTCCATGTTGGCGGACTCCACGGCCGCGTCCAGGCCGCGCAGCTCGGCGATGATCTGCTGGGCGAGGCCGGGCGAGACCAGGTTCTGGCTCACGTAGACGTTGCACATGGTGAGCATGCGGAAGGTGTGGCCGAGCGAGTCGCACAGCTCGTCGGCGCGCTGGGCGGCGCGCATCGCGCCCTCCCAGTCGGCCGCCTCGCGGCGCAGCCGCAGGTCGGCGGCGACCGAGCGCAGGCGGTCGAGGTCGCTCGGGTCGAGGTGCTTCTCGCAGTAGTGGATGAACAGGCTCAGGTACGCCTCCGAACCGCGCACCCAGCGCTGGGCCTTGAGCTGGCGCTGGGCCCGCTCCAGGGCCTCGTCGACCGACTGGCCGCGGGTCTGGCCGGCCGCGAGGTCGTCGAGGGTGTCCATGAGGCGCTGGGCCTCGCGGAGTTCGGCCTCGGTGAGCTCGCCGCCCCAGCGGTCGGTGAAGGTCTCGATCTGCCGCTGCTGCTCCTCCACCTGGACCTTCAACTCGGGGTCGAGGGTGACCCGTTCGAGCTTGACGGTCTTCTCGCCGCCGCCCTGGATGCGCACCGACAGGGTGATGGTGCGGTCCCGGTCGAGGCCGAAGGAGACCGCCACGGGGGTGCGGCCGCCGAGGCCGGCGGGCAGGCGCAGGGTGAGGTGGCCGATCAGCTCGTTCTGCTGGGCGATCTCGTGTTCGCCCTCGTAGACGGCGACTTCGAGGCGCTGGCGGCCGCTGCCGGAGACGACGAATTCCCGGCTGACCGGCGAACTGGTCGGGTAGCTGGTGTTCTTGGGGATGATGACGGCGAGCCGGCCGTCGTTGAGCTCGATGCCGAGGTTCTTCGGGGTGATGTCGAACGGGTTGGTGACCTGCATCAACTCGCCGCAGCCCGTGCAGACTTCGCTGCCGGGCCGGTTGACCACCCCGCAGGAGGCGCAGCGCAGGCCGACGTCCTCGGCGGCGCTGGAGGCGACCCTGGTCTGCCCGGGGGCGGCCGAGTTGAGCGGTTCGCCGCACAGTTCGCAGGCGGTGACGCCGGGGGCGGCCGGGGTGCCGCAGCGCGGGCAGTTGTCGCTGTGGGCGACGGTGGGCGCCTGGGACGGGGGCGTCACGGCGCCCGAACCGTCCAGCGCCTGGCTGCACTTGGGGCAGGCGGCGGCCTCGGCGTCGACCGGGACGTGACAGGTGGGGCAGGACACCCGGGGGCCGCCGAGCAGCGAGGTGGCGCAGTTGGCGCAGGCCGAGGCGGAGAGGTCGCCGGGCGCCCGGCACTCGGGGCACTCGACCTCGCCGACCAGCGCGGACTGCACGGCCGCGCCGAGCGCGACGCACTGCATCGGGTTGACGCCGCGGCGGATCCGGCGCGGCCCGAAGACCTCGCCCAGGCGCCGCGCCACCAGCGGGATCGCGGTGGAGCCGCCGACCAGCACGACCTCGTCGATGTCCCCGACGGTGAGGTTGGCCTGCATGATGGCCTTGTGGGTCAGCTCGATGGTGCGCTCGATGTGGCCCTCGATGAGCTCCTCGAAGCGGGTGCGCTCGAACTCCGTCTCCAGTACCAGCTGGCCGGCGCCGAGGCCGGGGAGGATGACCTCGGAGGACTCCTGGTGGGAGAGCTCGATCTTGACCGTCTCGGCGGTGGAGGCGATCTTCGGGCGGTCGCGCAGGTCGGGCTGGTAGTCCGAGCCGTACTCCTCGCGGATGTCGTCGAGCAGCGCGGTGGTGATCGCCCGGTCGAAGTCGTCGCCGCCGAGCAGGTTGTCGCCCTCGATGCCGAGCACCGAGACCGAGCCTGGCACCAGCAGCAGGATCGAGATGTCGAAGGTGCCGCCGCCGAGGTCGTAGACCAGGACGGTGCGGCCCTCGTCGCCGGCCTCCGAGGTGATCCCGTAGGCGAGGGCGGCGGCGGTCGGCTCGTTGATGATCCGCAGCACGTGCAGGCCGGCCAGCCGGCCCGCCTCCTGGGTGGCCGCGACCTGCCGCTCGCCGAAGTACGCCGGGACGGTGATGACGGCCCGGTGGAACGGCTCGCCGAAGCGCTGCTCGGCGTCCTCCTTGAGGCGGTGCAGGATGATCGCGGAGATCTCGATCGGGGTGTAGGAACGGCCGTTGAACCAGACGTTGACGTCGCCGTCGGTGCCGGCCGTGACCTTGTAGTCGACCTCCTTGAGGGCCGCCTGGACCTGCGGGTCCTTGAACTTGCGGCCCATGAAGCGCTTGACCGAGCGGATCACGTTCGCGCCGTCGATCGCGGTGCGGCTGCGCGCGGTGGAGCCGACCAGCAGCTCGCCCTTGCGGCCGGTGCCGACGACGGAGGGCGTGGCCTCCTGGTTCTGCCGGTTGAAGACGATCTCCGGCTCGCCCCGGCGCAGGTGGGCCACCACCGAGTTGGTGGTGCCCAGGTCGATGCCGAGTGTGCGGTACATGGTGTCCCCCTCTAGTTCTTTTTCCGCTTGCGGCGCGTACCGGAGCCCGTACGGGCCCGCCGGGGCCTGGTGGGCGGCGTCTTCGGGCGGCCGGGGCCCGCCGACGCGGCGGGGCCGGGGCCGGGGTCGACGGGGTCGACGGCGTCCTCGGGCTCGACGACGCGCTCCGGCTCGACGACGCCCTCGGGCTCGACGGTGCCCCCAGGCTCGACGACGCCCTCCGGCTCGACGGCCTCCTCGGGCTTCGGCTCCGGGGTGAGCACCGCCTCCACGTACCCGGCGCCGAGCACGTACACGGACACCGGCGCCGCGACCACGACCTGGGCCCGGCGCAGCACCTCGTCCCCCCAGAAGAACCCGGTGACGACCGTCTGCACGACCGTCTCCGGCGCCACCCCCGGCCGTGGCTCGGTGCCGACGATCTCGGCCAGCACCGGGTCCGCGGTCAGCCCTTCGAGCCGCATCGGCCGCACCCCGGCCCTGGCCAGCCGCCCCAGCAGGCGCCGCCGGGTCGCCTCGATCCCGGCGCCCCGCCCGAGGTGGACGAGCTCCGGGTCGAGGCCGAGCGAGGCGAGCGCGTCGTCCACCTCGACGAGCGCACCGAGCAGTTCCTGCTGCGCGGCCCGGGCGGCCTGCGCCTCCTCCTCGCGCTTGCGCGTCAGCATCGAGGCGCGGAACAGCAGTTGGGTGAAGCTCTGCCCGAGGTCGAGCGCCCGGGCGCGCTCGGGCACCGGCAGCGGCGCCGGCAGCTGCCCGGGCACGGCGGCCGGGGCCGGTGCCTGGTCCGATGCCTGGTCCGGCGCCTGGTCCGACGTCGGCGACGGGGCGGACGGTTCGGGGCTCGGGGCGTGGTGGGTGGTCATTCGGGGACCTCGATCTGCGGCAGCACGGACAGGTCGGCGGCGAAACGGGCGGGGACGGGCGGTTCGGGGGCGGTGCCCGGCGGGGCGGGCTCGGCGAAGTCGGCGGCCAGCTCGGCCCGGTGGAGCGCCAGGAAGGAGGCGGCGGGCGGCGGCTGGGGCCGCTCGACGACGAGCAGCGGGTCGGCGAGGGCCGGCGCCAGCAGCCCGGCGGCGCGGTCGACCGGCTCCGGCGGGAGGGGCTGCTGGAGGTCCAGCTCCAGGCGCTTGTCCGGGTTGCGCAGCAGGGCGGCGGCCTCCTGGACCTGCTGGCGGGTGTGGCGACCGGACTTCGTCGCCGGGCCGACGGCGAGGAGGATCTCGCGCGCACTGGCGCTCGGCGGGACGCCCAGGATCTCGTACGGCGACGGTTCTTCCAGTGGCATGGCGCGGGTTGCTCTCCTTCGGCCGCGGCCCGGGACCGCGGTGTGGACGACGGCCGGGTCAGTACAGCGAGTTGATCTTGCGCTGGAGGGCGCGCAGCTCCGCGTCCTGCGGGTTGTGCTCGACGGCCTGCTTGATCAGCTGCCGGGCCTCCCGGTAGGCGCGGGCGTTGGCCCTGGCCACGGCGTGGGCACTGAGGACGATCCCGAGCTCGGTGTGCAGCTTCGCCGTGTCCTCCGCCGAGCCGGACAGCCCCAGCGCCTCCTCCAGCAGCCGGACGGCCCCGGGGTAGCGCCTCGCCTCGTACTGCTCGACGGCCTCGCTGCGCCACACACTGACGGCCAGCTTGCGGACGTCGGCGGCCTGGCCGTCGTACTCCATCGCCTTGCGCAGCATCGCGGAGCGCTCGGCGAAGGGGCGGTCCTGGAGGTTGTCCAGCATGTGGTTGGCCAGCATGACGGCGACCCGGCGCGGGGCCTCCGTCTCGGCCCGGCCGGTGAACTCCGGGTCGGCGCGCAGGGCTTCGGTCATCCGGGACACCGCCACCGTGCTGCGGCCGGCCAGCGCCGCGGTGAGCGCGAGGCGGCGCAGCGCGAAGGCGAGGCCGAGCCGGTGGTCCGGGTCGGGGTTGAGGTCGATCAGCTCGCGCCACAGCTCCACGGCCTCTTCCAGCTGGCGGACCGGGGCGTCGGGCTGGGTGAGCTGGTTGGCCCGGTTGCCGAGCGCGGCGGCGAGGAACTGCCGGGCGGTCTGGTCGCCGGGGTTGAGGGTGAGGCTCTTGCGCAGCAGGGTGAGGGCGCGGGGGTAGTCCTTGGTCTCGTTGTTGATCTTCCGGGCCCACTGGGCGTAGGTGGCGCCGAGGTCGCTGCGCACGTCGGCGTGGTCGGGGGCCAGCGCCAGGGCGCGCTCGAGGAGTTCAGCCGCGCCCTGCTGGTCGTCGTCGCTGCTCTTGAGCAGGGCGCGGGCCGCGCGCAGACCGGACTCGGCGGCGATGCCGGGCGCGTCGGAGGGCAGTGCGGCCCCGGGGACGGCGTGGGCGCGGGTGAGGCAGTCGAGGGCCTCGCACCAGTTCTGGTTGCGGTGGTGCCCGCGGGCCTCGTCGACCAGGGTCGCCACCAGCAGGCCGCGCCAGGCGTCGTCGCGCTGCGCCTCCGGTACGGCGTCCAGCGCCTCGACGGCGGCGGACTGGAAGCCCTGGATCAGGAGGTAGCGCTGCGGGCCGAGGGGGCCGAACAGGTCGAGCGCCTGGTCGAGCGGATGCGGCTCGGGGCGGGACCCGCGCTTCCAGCCCTGTACGGCCCGGTCGAACTGCTCGCCCCACCAGGGGAGTTCCGGTGCCGAGCGGAGGAGTCCGGTCAGCGTCGGACCGTGCGCGAGGTGGCCGGCCGTGGCCCGTCCGGGCTGACGGACCGTCAGATCGGCCTGGACGAAGGCCTCGGCGCAGTGCGACTCCATGGCGAGGCGGAGCGTCCAGCTCGCCGCGTCCTCGCCGGTGCGGCCCTCGGCCTCGTCGAGCGCGCGCAGGTCGACGCGCAGCCGTTCGACGAGCGCGGCGCGCGCGGCGGCTACGCGCGCCGGTTCGGCCGGGCGGCCGGTGATCCGGGCGGACTCGGCCCACAGGGCGGGCAGGTGCAGGGCGGCGGCCAGGCAGCCGATCGTCCAGCGCCAGACCTGCGGATCGGCGGTCCCGCCCTCCGGACCGGGCGCGGTCGCCAGGCGGTACCCGGCGAGGCCGAGGGCGTGCAGCAGGCGGGCGTCGGTCGGGTCGGCGAGCAGCAGCGCGTGGTAGGCGTTCCAGGCCTCCCAGCGACGGCCCTCCAAGGCGTGCCGATGGGCCTCGTGCTCGGCCAGCATGCCGAGGGTGGCGGCGGCCTGCGGGTGGCCCGGCGACAGCCGCAGGACCTCGCGGAGGTCACCGGCGGCCGCACCGGGCTCGCCCGCGTCGAGGCGGCCCGCCGCGCGGCGGACCAGCACGGCGGCGCGCTCCCGGGCGGCCGCCTCCGGCAGCTCGGCCAACGCCTCGTCCAGCCGCCCGAGTTCGGCACGCAGCAGGGCGAGGTCGAGCCGGACGGGCGCGGCGGGGGCGCCGTCGCCGAACGCGTCGGCCCAGGCGGCGAGCACCGGCTCGGCCTGCTCGGGCACGCCGGCGCGGCGCGCGCAGTCCAGGACGGCCCGCAGGGCGGGGCCGGCACAGCGGACGCAGCGCGGGGAGGCGGCGTCGGCGGGCCGGTAGAGGTGCGCGTCGCACGCCTCCCGGCCGCAGCCGCCGCACGAGCCGGTGGCGGGGGCCTCGCAGACGGGGCAGTCGGCGGGCGGGGCGGGGACCGGTTCGGACGCGGGGGCAGGCGCAGGGGCGGCCGGACCGCCCGCCACCGGGCCGGTGGCGTACGGGTTCGGCGCAGCACCCTGCGTCGGGCCGTCGGCCCCGACCGGTCCGGTGACGTACGGGTTCACCGGCCCGCCGGCCACCGGGCCCGTGGCGTACGGGTTCGGCGCGGCACCCTGCGTCGGGCTGTCGGCCCCAACGGGTCCCGTGACGTACGGATTCACCGGCCCGCCGGCCACCGGGCCCGTGGCGTACGGGTTCGGCGCAGCACCCTGCGTCGGGCCGTCGGCCCCAACGGGTCCCGTGACGTACGGGTTCACCGGCCCACCGACCACCGGGCCCGTGGCGTGCACGGCCGGGACCACGCCCGGAGCGGCGCCCGGGCGCACAGCCGCCGTGGCGCCGTCCGCCGCCGCACCGGTGCACCCGACGCAGCGCGGCACGCCCGCCGTACCGCGCGCCTCGCCCGCCTCGCCCGCGCGGTCGAAGTGCGCGTCGCACGTCTCGCGCCCGCAGCCGCCGCACACACCGGACGCCCGGCGCCCACAGATCGCGCACCCGACGGACGGCACCGCAGGAACGGCACCGGGCGCGGCCGCCCCCGGAACCGCCCGCGGCGGCGGGACCGCACCCGAACCGGCAGCGGCCGAAGCAGCACGCGGCGGCGGGACCGCACCCGAACCGGCAGCGGGCACAACGACGCGCGGCGCAGGCGCCGACAGGAAGTGCCGGTGCCACTCCAGCGCCGTCGCCCAGTTCCCGGCGCGCTCCGCGAGGGCCGCGCGCAGGCGGGCGACGGCCGGGTCGCCCGCCGGGTCGGCGTCCAGCGGTGCGAGCAGGGCGACCGTCTGCACCGGGCGGCCGGCCAGGAGCGCCGCGGCGGCCAGGTGGTAGCGGTCGCGCGGGCCCGCGTGGGCGTCGATCAGGCCGGGCAGGGTCTCCGTCGTGCCCCCGGCCAGGGCGAGCGCGGCCCGCAGCCGCCCCTGCCGGGCACCGACCGCGCCCGGGAGGCCGTCCGCGAGGGCGAGCGCCTCGGCCGCGCGCGTCCGCGCCTCGGGGTGGTCGCGGCCCGTGACGAGCAGGTGGGCCGCCTCGCGCAGCGCGGCCTCGCGCAGGGCGGGCCGGTAGCCGGGCGCGTGCGGGTCGTCGTCGGCGGCCCGCTGCCACAGCTCGCGCGCCGCGGTGGGGTCGGTGGCCAGGCTCCGCCGGGCCAGCCGGTCGCGGACGACGGCCAGCCACGTGCGCAGGTCGTCGTCGCGCAGCCGCTCGAAGGCGGTCAGCGCGCTCGTCAGGTCGCCGGAGCGGACGCCGGCGAGGCCGTGGTGGAACGCGGCGATCCGCCCCCACCGGGAGTCGTCGCCCGCCTCGGCACGCAGCAGCGGCTCGGCCTCGGCGGTCCGTCCGGCGGCGAGCAGGGCGGCGCCGAGCCGGACGCGGGCCGGGCGCCAGCCGGAGTCCAGCTCAAGACCGGCGCGGTAGTCGGCGGCGGCCTCCGCGGCGCGGTCGGCCCGCTCGTGGACCAGGGCCAGGCCGAACCTGGCCGGGGTGAAGGCGGGTTGGGCGGCGAGCGCGGCAGTGAACTGCTCCTCGGCCTGGTCGTCGGCGCCGAGCAGCAGCGCGAGGCGGCCGAGCGCGTAGCGGGGGCGGGGGTCCCAGGAGGCCTCGCCGGCGGCGGCCTGGAAGTCGCCCCAGGCGGCCTCGGTCTCACCGAGCCGCTGCCGGGCCAGGCCGCGGAACAGCAGGCTCTCGGCGCGCAGGGCGGGTCCGCGGGACCACCGGTAGGCCTCGCCCGGCGCGCGCCGCAGCGCCTCGTCGAAGGCGGCGACGGCGGGGGCGTCCCGGTGCAGGGCGAAGAGCTGCGCGCCCCAGCGGAACCACAGTTCACCGCCACCACCGGGCGCGGCCGACGCGAGCAGGGCCTCGGCCTCCTCGGCGCGCTCGGTGCCGCGCAGGACGGCCGCCCGGGCCAGCACTGGCCAGTCCCGGCCCGGCAGGGCGGCGAGGACCTCCGCGGTGGCGCCGTCGCGCTGCTCGGGCGGGCCGTCGTGGCACAGCCGCTGGAGCCAGTCCAGGGCCCGGGCCGCCGCCTGGGCCTCGGCGCCCGGCTCGGCGCCGCCGGCCGTCGCCCGCAGGAAGGCGAGCACCGGCGCGAGGGAGCCGGCCGGCGCCGACATCCGCTCCTCGGCGAGGCGTTGCAGGCTCCACCGGGGCAATTGCCGGGCCGGGTCGGCGAGCAGCGGGAACGCCTCGTGGTGCAGGGCCAGGGCGGCCTGCGGGTCACCGATGGCGACCGTGGCCTCGGCCTGGCCGAGCAGGGCGAGGCCGCGCTGCTCCGAGAGCGCCCCGGGCGCCCCGGCGAGCCGGCCGGCCAGCTTCGCGTAACGCCGCCTGGCCTGCTGCGCCTTGCCGGCCGCGAGCCGCTCGGCCGCCCCGGCCAGGGCTTTCGCCACTGCCTGCGGGTCGAGCGCCCGCCGCCGGCGGACCACCAGGACGCCCGCCACAGCGGCCAGTGCCACCACGATCAGCACCACCGCGAGCTGCGCCATGCACCGTCCCCCTGTGCTCCCCGACCGCCCCCATCATGATCAAATAGGCATGTTCGATCATGAGTTGACGCTATTTCATGATGTTGCTCGGCGAGCATCAGGATAGGCCCTCGGCGGGGCCGCCGAACAGGAACGAGCACTATCCTGGGCACCGCGAACAGCCGGGCCGCCGTCGGTGGCCCGGCGTCAGGCAGCAAACGGGGGTGGCGTGTCCGAGTCGCGTTGGGTGCCCGGGCTCCGGTTCGGACCGGAGTTCGACCCCGAGCAGTACGAGCTCCTCGAATTCCACCACCGGGGCGGGGAGGCCGAGGTGTGGCGGGCCGTTCGTACCGGCCACAACGGGCGCAAGGAGCTCGTCGCCGCCAAGATCATGCTCGAACGGGACCCGTCCGAGGTCCGCCGCTGGCTCGGCCGCTGGGACGACGTCTCGCACAACGCCCACCGCCTCGGCATCACCGACCTCGTCGTGCCGAGCTTCCTCCTCGGCCCCTCCCCGCACCGGCCCGGCTCCGCGCCCACCAGCGGGCTGCTCGCCTACCAGATCTCCCCCTGGGTCGACGGCGTCCCGCTGCACACCTGGGCCGGTGCGAACCGCGCCGGGCCCTCGGCGGCGGCCGAGGTGCTCGCGCGGCTGTGCCGCATCGTCGACGAGTTGCACCGCAAGCGCTGGGTGCACCGCGACATCTCCCCCGCCAACGTCCTCGTCGACGCGGCCGGCCAGGTCAAGCTCATCGACCTCACCTTCCTCGCCCCGCTCGACCACACCCTCACCGTCGCCGTGTTCACCCCGGGGCACGTGCCGCCCGAGGCCGAGCAGGTCGGCGGGTTCCCGACCACCGCCAAGGACCTGTTCGCCGTCGGCACCCTGGCCCGCGCCCTCCTGCTGCCCGACCACGGCCGCCTCGACCACCGGCTGGCCGTCGAACAGGCCCGCGCCGAACTCCTCGCCGCCGGCTACGGCGAGGAACTCGCCGACTGGGCCTGCGAACCGCTCGCCCGCGACCCCGACCGGCGCCCCGCCCCGCTCGGCCCCTGGGCCGCCCGCGGACGCGAACTGCTGCGCGCGCACCGGCCGCGGCCCCGCACGACCGGCCTGGCCGTGCTGCCGGGTTCGGGCGGCACCCCGCTGGTCGCCGCCGCGCGGGCGGACGGAGGCGTCCTGCTGGCGGGCGCACAAGGACTTCCGCCCGGGCAGGGGCCGGAAGCCGTACGGGAGTTGGTGTGCGGACGGGCCGGGCTCCGCAGTGAACTCGTCCTGTGCGCCGAGGACGGCACCGGCACCCTGTGGGTCGGCACCACGACGGGGTGGTGGGAGGCCGCGCGCGGCGTCACCGGCCTCGCGGGCGGCGTCGACGCCACCGGCGAACTGACCGTCTGGACGGCCGCCGGCGGCGCGCTGCAGTCCTTCCGCTGGGCCCCCGGGCGCACCCTCACCGGCCGCGAACTGCCCGACTGCCCCGCCGACCGGGTCCTCGCCGCCGTCGAGGAGCGGCCCGGCGCGTGGCTCGTCCTCGTCGAGCACCGGGACCGCGCCCTGTGGTGGCGCACCGGCACCGGCACCGCCCCCACGCCGCTCGGCCCGTCCGGACCACTCCGCGCCGCCGCCCTCGCCCGCACGTCGGCGGGACCGCAGGCCGCCACGCTGCGCGCCGACGGCTCCGTCCAGCTGCACACCCTCGGCGCCGCCGGCCACGCCCCCGAGGTCGGCGACGGCGAGCCCGCCCACGCCCTCGCCCTGGCCGGCCACCGCGGCGGGCCGACGCTCGCCCTGGCCGGCGAGGGCGGCGTCCGCCTGCGCACGGCCACCCCGGCCCGCCACCCGCGCTGGTGGCGCCCCACCCTGCGCCCGGCGACCCGCGTCGCGCTGGCCGTCGGGGACGACTGGCGGCTGTGCCTGGCGGCCGTGGTCGAGGGCGAGCTGCAGTGCTGGCAGGAGGACACGGCCTACCGCTGGCAGGCGGTGGCGCTGCCGCCCCAGTGACGCCCCCGGGCCGTCAGCTCCGCTGCGGAACGAAGTTGTCCGGGGAGTCGAGCCAGGCCGTCTGAGTCTCCGGGGTGACCGTCAGCCCGAACCGCTCGTGCCCGGGGCGGCCTTGGGAGTCCCACCAGCGATAGGCGGCCTCCACCTCGTCCCAGAGGTTCCGGGGACCGGACTGGTACACCTCGTACTCCGTGCGGTCCCGCTCGTAGTCGGCCGACGCCCAGGACAGTTTGTCGCTGCTGTAAAGCCACAGCGTGTACGCGCCGTCGTCGTAGCGCTCCGCCCGCCAGAACGCCCTGGGCACGCCGAGCCCGATGACGAACTGCCGGAACCACTCGCCCGTGTCCTGCGGGGAGAGGGTGGTCATGCTCTTCACGCCATCCGCCGGCCACGGAACCCCATACAGGTACTCGTCGAACGGCGGCCGCTCCGTTCGCTGTTGGCGGAGCCGCATGAACGCGGACCCACCGGTGAAGTTGCCGAGAGCCCGGGTCCCGTCGTCGTTCACGACCAGGCGGACGATCTGCTCGCCGCCGTACTCGGTGCCGAACGGGGCGACGATCACCGCGCCCTGGGCTGCTTGCTCCAGCCACGCCGGGGGGATCTCCAGCAGGGAACAGGTGGCGATGATCCGGTCGTAGGGGGCGCCCTCCGCCCACCCGGCGCGACCATCACCCTCGACCAGGGTTGGTGCGAGCCCGGCCCTGTCCAGATTCTCTCGGGCACTGCGCGCAACGTCCGGGTCGTACTCCACCGTTACCACGTTCAGGTCGCCGAGCCGGTGCGCGAGAAGCCCGGCGTTCCAGCCCGTACCCGTCCCGATCTCCAGCACCCTGTTGCCTGGACGAACGTCCAGGTCCCGAAGCATGGAAACCACCATGGTCGGCATGGAGTTGGACGAACTCGGGGTCGTGCCAAGCCCGTCCCCGTCGTGCTCGCCGTCGTCCCATTGGGTGGTCAGCGGGATGTCCGAGTAGACCGCCCTCCGCCACGCCCCGGGATCGTGGGAGCGGTACACGACAGGGTTCTGCCTGGTGCCGTCGGCAATGCCCGGCCAGATGCGGTCCGGCACGAAGAGCTCACGGCGGACGGCCGTGAAGGAGGGCAGCCAGTCCGAGGTCAGCGCACCGCCCGACACGAGCGCGGAGGCGAGCCCCTGGGGGCCCGCCTCCTGGGGCGTCTCGCGGGTCACTTGCCGCTCGCCGGGTTCTGGCCGTCCGAGGTGTTGCCGCCCTCGTCGGAACCGCCGCCTCCGTGCCCGCTGCCCTTATTGCTGTCGTCCTGCTGCCCGCCGCCCTTGCCGTCGCCCGAGCCACCGCCGTGCTTGCCCATCTCAGTACCTCCGTTTGCTGGTTGGCCCCGCCCAGGCCGATGCCTGTGCGGGTGTTCACCGCCCGCGCCGGGCCCCTTCCCAGGCCCGGCGCGGGAGTTCAGGGGATCACTCGCTCTCGACCGCCGGAGTGCGAGTGCAAACGGTGTGCGCCGGGAGGACGGCCGACCGTCGGCCGGGGCAGTCGTCCTGCTGGATCAGCTCATCCTCTGCAGGTTTCGTGCCGCGCCGCTCGAACATCTCGACGATCTCCGCGACCGCCGCCCGCCATAACGGACTCGTTCGATCCACGTACCACGCACCCTGGACGCTGGGGATCGGCTCGGGGAACATCAGGCGCCTCCTGACCGATGCCGACCACACGAGGAGCCGGAAGCGCGACAGAGACAGGTCAGGGCTTTGTCCCGGACACCGCCCGGGCATCCCCAGTGAGCGCGCTGGGACCTGGCGCGAAGGAGTGTGGCCACATATCCCAGCATCGACTGATGAATCGTCAATCTCGATATCCAGCCGGTAATCTCACTGTGAGATGGAGAGTTGGCGCCGGAGGTTTGGACCATGGGAACCGCGATGGAACCGATCAGGCTGGCGGACCTCGCATGGCAGAACGAGGAGGTGCGCGACGCACTCCGTCGCCGCGACGTCGCGGCGCTCTTCCGATATGTGCAGCACCACAGCGGGTCCAGCCAGGCGCGGCTCGCCGTCCAGGTCGGCATGACCCAGTCCCGTGTCAATGAGATCATCAACAGACACCGTCAGGTCACCAAGCTGGACGTCTTCGAGCGCATCGCCGACGGGCTGAACATGCCGGACAGCGCCAGGCGCCTGCTCGGCCTCGCACCGCGCTCCGACGGCCAGCGCACGGCCGGAAGCGCTTTCGACCTCGCGGCGTTCCCCGAGATCGTCCGTGTCTACAGCGACCAGGTTTCGGCCACCGACGAAATCCAGCGAGCGGCGAGGTCTGCGGCCGAGCTTGATGTACTGGCAGTGCGTGGACTCGGACTGCTTGCTCTTCGCGACTCACTGCTCCGGCAACACTTCGACCGCGACAACGATCCGACGCCGAGACTTCGCGTCCTCCTCCTCTCCCCGGATTCGGAGGCAGCCGAACGCCGAGCGGCCGAGATCAACGAATCCCCCGAGTCGCTTGCGAGCGGAATCCTCCTCGCCGAGGCGCGCCTTCGAGAGCTCGCCGAGGTCGGGCATGTCGAGGTCTACCGGTACAGCACTGTCCCGGTCTGGCGGATCATCAGACTGGATCGCACCCTCTACGTCGGGGCTTTCGACACTGATTGGGAAGGGCATGAGTCCGCGACGTATAAGGTGCTTCCCACCCCCAGCGGGCCCCTCTACCGGGGCTGGCGTCGGCAATTCGATGTGATGGTGGACAGCGCAGAGCGCGTGATCTGACGGAGGGAACAGGATGGCGATCGAAGCGGAACTCAAAGCTGTCGTACGTGACCCAGAGGGCGTGCTCAGGCAGTTGGAGGACCAGCACGGCGGTGGTCGCGCCGAGGTCTACCGTGACACGTACTACGATGCACCGGACGGCAGCCTCATGGGCGGCGACCGCGAACTCCGGATCCGGACCGTCCACGGCCCGAACGACACCCGCACCGTCCTCACGTACAAGGGCGCCCGCGTTGACGAGGCCTCCGGATCGAAGCCCGAGGCCGAGACTCGTGTCGAGGATGCCGACGCAGCGCACGAGATCGTCCGGGGCCTCGGATTCGTCCCCCGGATCGCATTCGAGAAGCGGTGCAGGAACTACGACTTCGAGCGCGATGGCCGACGGCTGCTCGCCACGCTCGTCCGGGTGCCCGAACTCGACGCCACGTTCATCGAGGTCGAGACGGCAGCAGCCACGGAGAGCGACCTCGGGCCGGCGCTCGCCGTCGTCCGCGCCGCGCTGGCAGACCTCGGGATCGGTGAGGACGACCTGACGACCGAGCTGTACACCGACGCCGTGGCGGCCGTCCGGCCGCTCTGACTGCGCCAACAGGTAGAAAGGTCCGCCGGGGAAATCCTGCTACCGGCCGACCAGCAATCCGGCCAGCTCCGTCAGCGAGTTCACTGTCCAGTCAGCATCGGGCGCTGAAGTCGTCAGCCCGACCGGTCCGCGACGGATGTGGGCGGTCCGCAGCCCGGCAGCACGCGCCGGGGTGATGTCGTTAGCGGGGTGGTCGCCGACATACACGATCTCGTGAGGCTCGCCCGGCGCCCAATGGATCAGCCGCTTGAAGAAGTCGGGCGCCGGCTTGGAGACTTGCCACTCGCCGGATGTGGCAATGGCGTCGGCCGGTAGGTCCAGCCCTCGCAGCAAGTCGCCCACCGCAGCGTTCTGGTTTCCTGCGATCCCCACCCACAGCCCGTCTTCTCGGAGCCGCATCAGCGCTGGGCGGACGTCCGGGTACAGATCCGTCTCGTCGAGGTAGTCGCCCTTGCCCGCCGCCTGTCGGGCCCGCCACTCGGCTGCCACATCCACGCCGGTGCGGGCGATGCGGATCGCGTCCGCGTTGTCCCGGCCCTCGGCCAGCACTGCGCCGACCAGCGCCGACATGGTATGCGCGGGCACACCGAGCCACCGGGCCCAGTCACCCCAGTAGCGGGTGTCGCTGGTCAGGGTCTCTCCGATGTCGAACACCACAGCGCGCATGGACCGAGGCTACGGGAGTGCGCTGATCGTTCTCTCGGGCGATGGCCGTATGTCCGACGGACCTGATCGTCACGCCGCTACTTTCTGGCCGGCGACTCTCAGCTCCCTGCAGCGTTGAACGTGGCGATCAGCTCGGGCAGCTCCGCGAGCGAGTCGATGCGGAACGTCGCCGTCTCAGCGGCCGGGGCCGCCTCCGCGACCCGCTCGAAGAATTGGAGGTCGGGCTTGCTCGCACCCCAGTCGTCCGACGTGCCGATCAGGTCCACGTCGGCCCAGTCCGCGTCGGGCGTGAAAGAGTCGGAGCACCGGCTCACGCGCACGCAGGAGGCTCAGGGTGGAGTGGCAGACCTACGGCCGGCGCCAGGTCTACGGGAGCCCGTGGGTTGAGGTGTGGCTGGACGACGTCGAGGTGCCTGGTATCGGGCGGATCGACCACCACGTCGTCCGCATGCCCCGGGCCTCCACCACGGCCGTCGTCACCAATGATCGGGGAGAGTTTCTCCTGATCTACCGGCACCGGTTCATCACCGGCCGCTGGGGCTGGGAGGTTCCGGCAGGTTGGGCAGAACCAGGAGAGGATCCGGCGGCGGCGATCGCTCGTGAGGTCGAGGAGGAGACCGGTTGGCGGCCGGGCCGTGTCGAGTTGATGACCGAGTACGACGCCCTCGCCGGCATCTCGGACATGCATTTCAGGGCCTACCACGTCACCGGATGCGCCCGGGTCGGCGCGCCACAGGACTCTGGCGAGGCCACGCGGGTCGAGTGGCTGCCGGAGGCCGAGGTCGTGCGGCTCCTCACCTCCGGTGAGGTCGCGGACGGTCCGTCGCTGGCGGCCCTCTCGTACTACCTCGGCCCGTACCGGCTCGATAGGCGTCAGATCGGCTCCGGGAGGGCGTGGGCCGGGCCCTCGACGGTGACGTAGGCCTCGCCCTGGGGCCAGGGGTGGGGGGTGTAGGCGATCAAGGTGGACGGGAGGGTTTCGGATTCGGGGCGGAGTTCGATGCGGTGATCGTGGCCGCGGAAGTCGGACGTCACCACGTGGGCGCGGACGGAGTCGGGGGAAGCCTCGGCGCTCAGGCGGAGTTGATGGGGGCGCACCAGGGCCAGCGTCCCAGAGGTGACGGAGGCGGGCTCCGCCAGGGCCAGGGCCCCGAACGGGGTGCGGGTGGCCGGCACCAGGTTGGCCTCGCCGAGCACGCGCGCCACGGCGGCGTCGGCCGGGCGGTGGTACAGCGCGTCCGGCGTGCCCGCCTGGGCGATGCGGCCCTCGCGCAGCACCGCGATGGTGTCGGCGAAGGCCAGGGCCTCGTCCTGGTCGTGGGTGACCAGGATCGCCGTCGTCCCGGCCTTCCGCAGGGTCGCCGCGACCTCGCGCCGCAGTTCCGCCCGCAGCGCCGCGTCGAGGGCCGCGAACGGTTCGTCCAGCAGCAGGAGTTGAGGACGAGGGGCCAGTGCCCGGGCAAGGGCGACGCGCTGCTGCTGCCCCCCGGAGAGCTGGTGCGGGCGGCGGTCGCCCAGGCCTGCGAGGCCGATCAGGTCGAGCAACTCGGCCACGCGGGAGCGGCGTTCCGCTCGCGGCAGGCCGAACCCGATGTTCCCGGCCACCGTGAGGTGTGGGAACAGCGCGCCGTCCTGCGGGACGAGGCCGATGTTGCGGCGCTCGGCGGCGACCCGGCTCCGCCCGTCGTCCAGCGTCCGCCCGTGCAGCACGACGCTGCCCGAGGCGGCCGGGTGGAAGCCGGCCACGACCCGCAGCAGGGTCGACTTGCCGCAGCCGGACGGCCCGAGGATGCAGGCGAGGGCGCCCTCCTCCACGCTCAGGTCGATGCCGGAGAGGACCGGGCTGCGCCCGTGGGTGGCGTGCAGATCGACGACGGACAGTCCGGTCATGAGTTCTTCCCTGGGCGGCCGAGGGTGCGGTGGGTCAGCAGGAGCACGGACGGGACGGACAGCGCGACCATGAGGGCCGCGTACGGCGCCGCGGCCCCGTACGCGAGTCCGCTGGTGTACACCCAGAACTGGGTGGCCAGGGTCTGGGTGCCGGTGGGGCGCAGCAGCAGGGTCGCGGTCAGCTCGGTGGAGGCGGTGAGGCCGACCATCGCGACGGCCGTTCCGAGTCCGGGCAGGACGAGCGGCAGGGTGACGCGTGCGAGCACGGCGAGCGGCCGGGTGCCGAGCGAGCGGGCGGCCTCCTCGACGCCGGGCGGCACCTGGGCGAGGGCGGCGCGGACGGCGGTGAGGGCGAGCGGGAAGAACAGCACGACGTACCCGGCGACGAGCATCGGCGGCTGCTGGTACAGGGGTTGGGCGTAGCGGACGGCGAAGAACACGACCGACAGGGCGACCGCGATGCCGGGCAGCGCCCGGGTGAGGTAGGCGGCGCGCTCCACGAGCAGCGCGGGCCTGCTGCCGCGCCGCCACGCGTACAGGGCGACGGGGACCGCCGCCGCGGTGGCGACGAGGGCGGCGCCGAGCGCGTACCCGAGGGTGGCGAGGGTCGCGCCGACGACCGACGCGGAGGGCAGGGTCGTCGAACTGCCCTTCACCAGCCAGTACCCGAGCGCGTACACCGGCACGCCGAGCGCGACCCCGACGAGCGCCGTGAGGCCGGCCAGCGCCGGCGCCGTCCACCGGCCGAGGCGCACGGGCCGCGCGGTGCGGGCGACGGCGCCGTGCCGGGTGACGCGGGCGTTCCGTCCGGCCCAGGCCTCCAGGCCGACGAGCAGCAGCGCGAGCGCCACCAGGACGAGGGTGAGCAGGGAGGCGGAGGCGGCGTCGAAGCCGAGCTTGTACTGGGTGAAGACGGCGGTGGCGAAGGTGGTGTAGCGCAGCATCGCGAACGCGCCGTACTCGCCGAGCAGGTAGAGCGAGACGAGCAGGACGCCGCCGGCCAGGGCGGGCCGGGTGAGCGGGAGGGTGACGCGCCACAGGGTGGCGAGGCGGCCGCGGCCGAGCGAGCGGGAGACCTCCTCGGCGGCGGCGTCGCCGTGCCGCAGGGCCGCCGCCACGGGCAGGAACACGAGCGGGTAGAGCGAGCAGGTCATCACGAGCACCGCGCCCCAGTAGCCGTGCACGGAGCGGAACAGCGAGACCCAGGAGTAGCCGCGGACGAACTCCGGCACGGCGAGCGGCAGGGCGAGCGCGACGGTCCAGGCGCGGCGGCCGGGCAGGGTGGTGCGTTCGACCAGGTAGGCGGCGCCGAAGCCGAGGACGGCGGTGAGGAGGGTGACGGCGGCGGCCAGGGTGACGGTGTGCCACAGCAGGGTCGCGATCAGCGGGCGGCCGAGGAGGCGCCGGGCCTGGTCCCACCCGCCCTGCGCGGCCTGGGCGACGACGAAGCCGAGCGGCGAGGCGACGACGGCGACGACGGCCACCGCGACGGGCGCGAGCAGGCCGGCGGCCCGCCACCGCGCGGACGCGGACAGGCCGGTGGCCCGCCACCGCCGGAGCGGGGACGGGCCGTCGGCACGGACGGGTGCGGTCACTGGAGCAGACCGGCGTCCTGGAGCAGCGACAGCGCCTGCTTGCCGTCGCCGAGCTGGGCCGGGTCGGCGACGGTGCCGATGCCGTCCAGGGCGGGCAGGTCGGGCTTGCCCTGGACGCCGGTGACGAGCGGGTACTCGTAGCTCGCGGAGTTCGCGATGACGGTCTGGGCCGGGGCGCTCGCGAGGTAGGCGAGGAGGGCCTGGGCGGCGGCCTGGTGCTTGCCGCTCTTCAGCACGGCGGCGCCGGAGACGTCGACGAGGGAGCCCGGGTCGCCCTTGGGGAAGTAGTGCAGGGTGCTGTGGGTGCCGCCCGCGCCCTTCTCGTCGCGCATCCGGTAGAAGTAGTAGTGGTCGATGACGCCGCCCTCGACCTCGCCGCTGTTGATCGCGGCGGACAGGGTCTCGTTGCTGTCGTAGACCTTGGCGTTGTCCTTGAGGCCCTTGAGCCACTGCTTGGCGGCGTCCTCGCCCTTGGCCTTGAGGACCTGGGTGACGACGGGGGCGAAGTCGGTCTCGCTGGGGGCGATGCCGAGCCGGCCCTTCCACTCGGGCTTGGCGAGGTCCAGGACGGAGGCGGGCGGCGCGGTGTCGGCGCCCTTGCCGGTGGCGGTGAGGAAGGCGGAGGTGCGGGCCGAGATGCCGACCCAGTTGCCCTTCGGCGAGCTGTCCGTGGCCGGGACCGCCTTGAGGGTGTCGGCGGCGACCGGGGCGAGCAGGCCCTTGTCGTCGAGGACGGTCAGGGCGGGCGGGTTCTCGGCGTAGAAGACGTCGGCCGGGGAGGCGGTGCCCTCCTGGAGGATCTGGTTGGCGAGCTCGGCCTCGTCGCCGGAGCGCAGCTCGACCTTGATCCCGGTGCGCTTGGTGAAGTCGTCGGTCAGCGCCTTGACGGTCTGCTCGTGCTGACCGCTGTAGAGGGTGACGGTCTGGCCCGCGAGGGCCGTGCCGGAGGGAGCGGGAGAGCCGTCGGAGCCACTGGAGCCGGAGCTGCCGCACGCCGTGAGGGCGAGGGCGCAGGCGGCGACGAGGGACAGGGCCGCGAGGGGCCGGACGGTTCCGGGCATGGTGAGGGCTCCTCCGAGGTGGCGGGGGTTTCGGCCGTACGCACGCCTCCACGGCCCGGTTCGGGCCGTCGGGACGCTGGCTGCGGTGGCCTGACGGCACGAGAACCTAGGGCAGGGAAGGCTTGCCTAACAAGTTTCGGAGCGTCACATCTCGACCCGGTCTCGTCCCAGTCGCGCTTCGGTGGACAAACCGCCAAGGCCGGGCAAACCGGCCTTCAAGCGCAGGTCAGAGCGAGGGTGTACGACGGATCGTCAGTCGGGGGCTCCCGGAGGGTGGCTACCTTGCGTGACCGGCAGCCGGTCGTACCGGGACGGTCCGGCCCTGCCAAAGGGCCCCGGAACCAGGAGGTTCCGGGGCCCTTGCCACGAGCGGTCGCGCGGATCAGCGGAAGCGGCGGAGCCGGAGGCTGTTGCCGACCACGAAGACCGAGGAGAAGGCCATCGCGGCGCCCGCGATCATCGGGTTGAGCATCCCGGCCGCCGCGAGCGGCAGGGCGGCGACGTTGTAGCCGAAGGCCCAGAACAGGTTGCCCTTGATCGTCGCCAGGGTCCGGCGGGAGAGCCGGATCGCGTCGGCGGCGGCCATCAGGTCCCCGCGGACCAGGGTCAGGTCGCCGGCCTCGATGGCGGCGTCGGTGCCGGTGCCCATCGCCAGGCCCAGGTCGGCCCGGGCCAGCGCGGCCGCGTCGTTGACGCCGTCGCCGACCATCGCGACGACCTTGCCCTCGGCCTGGAGGCGCTTGACGGTGTCCACCTTGTCCTGCGGCATGACCTCGGCGATCACGTGCTCCGGCGCGATCCCGACCTCGGCGGCGACGGCCTCGGCCACCGCCCGGTTGTCACCGGTGAGCAGCACCGGGGTCAGGCCCAGGCGGCGCAGTTCGGCGATGGCGGCAGCGCTGGTCGGCTTGACCGCGTCGGCCACCTCCAGGACGGCCCGGGCCTCGCCGTCCCAGCCGACCGCGATCGCCGTCCGCCCGGCCGCCTCGGCGGTCCGCTTGGCCGCGGCGAGGCCCTCGGGCAGGTACTGGGCCCACTCGTTCAGCAGCGCCTCCCGGCCGGCGACCACCGCGTGGCCGTCGACGACGCCCTGGACGCCGAGGCCCGGGATGCTCTCGAAGCCGTCGACGGGCGGCAGCCCGCCGGTCCGCTCGGCCGCGGCGCCGGCGATGGCGGCGGCGATCGGGTGCTCGGAGGCGTGTTCCACGGCGCCCGCGAGGCGCAGGGCCTCGGTCTCGGTGACGCCGTCGGCGGTGTGGACGGCGAGCAGGGTCATCCGGCCGGTGGTGACGGTGCCGGTCTTGTCGAGGACGATGGTGTCGACCTTGCGGGTCGTCTCCAGCACCTCCGGGCCCTTGATCAGGATGCCGAGCTGGGCGCCGCGGCCGGTGCCGACCATGAGGGCGGTCGGCGTGGCGAGGCCGAGGGCGCACGGGCAGGCGATGATCAGCACGGCGACGGCGGAGGTGAACGCCGCGGTCGGGCTGTCGGTGGCGAGGAGCCGGCCGACCAGGGCGGCGAGCGCGATCAGCACGACGACCGGGACGAAGACGGCGGAGATCCGGTCGGCGAGGCGCTGGGCGGCGGCCTTGCCGTTCTGGGCGTCCTCCACGAGCTTGGCCACGCGGGCGAGGCGGGTGTCCGTGCCGACCCTGGTGGCCTCGACGACGAGCCGGCCGCCCGCGTTGACGGTGGCACCGGTGACGGCGTCGCCGGCGGCGACCTCGACCGGGACGGACTCGCCGGTGAGCATCGAGGCGTCCACGGCGGAGGTGCCCTCGACCACGACGCCGTCGGTGGCGATCTTCTCGCCGGGACGGACCACGAACCGGTCCCCCACCGCGAGTTCGGCGATCGGGACCCGCACCTCGCGGCCGGCCCGGCGCACCGCCACGTCCCGGGCGCCGAGGTCCAGCAGGGCGTGCAGGGCGGCGCCGGCCCGGCGCTTGGAGCGGGCCTCCAGGTAGCGGCCGAGCAGGATCAGCACCGTGACGGCGGCGGCCGTCTCCAGGTACAGGGTGGACGAGGCGTCGGTGTCGCCGACGGTGAGCGAGAACGGGTGGTGCATCCCCGGCACTCCGGCGTGGCCCCAGAACAGCGCCCAGAACGACCAGCCGAAGGCGGCCAGGGTGCCGAGCGACACGAGGGTGTCCATCGTCGCGGCGCCGTGCTTGAGGTTCGTCCAGGCGGCGCGGTGGAACGGCAGGCCGCCGTACACGACGACCGGGCCGGTGAGGGCGAAGGCCAGCCACTGCCAGTTGGCGAACTGCAGGGCCGGGACCATCGACAGCAGCACCACGGGGATGCCGAGGAGGGTGCTGATCCGCAAGCGGTCGAGCAGGGGGTCGGCGTGCGGCTCCGGCGTGGCGGCCTCGGCCGGCTCGGGCGCGGCGGCCGCCGGGGGCGCCGGGAGTTCGGCGGTGTAGCCGGTGCGCTCCACCGTGGCGATCAGGTCCTCGACCGAGACGCCGGGGCCGTAGTCGATCCGGGCCCGCTCGGTGGCGAAGTTGACGGTGGCCTCGACGCCGTCCATCCGGTTGAGCTTCTTCTCGACCCGGGCCGCGCACGCGGCGCAGGTCATCCCGCCGATCGACAGCTCGACCCGGTCCGGGGCGTGCTCCCGGCCCCCCGTGCCGGTGGCGCCCTCGATCCCGGGTGCCGTCGTACTCATGCTGCTCCTAGGGACGGTGTGGCGTGGGGCGGCCGGCGGGCCCGCTGCCCGGGCCCGCCGTGCCGGACGGGCTCAGGCGCTGCGGCCGACCAGCTCGTAGCCGGCCTCGTCGACGGCCGCGCGGACCTGCTCGTCGTCCAACGGGGCGGCGGAGGAGACGGTCACGGTGCCGGCCTTGGCGTCGGCGGCCACCTCGGTGACGCCGGTCAGGGCGGACAGTTCCTCGCTGATCGCGTTCTCGCAGTGGCCGCAGCTCATGCCGGTGACGGTGTAGGTGATGGTGCTGGACATCCGGGCCTCCGGGAGGTCTGTGCGGCCCCGGGCGGTGCCCGGGTTCTCATGCTCATCACACCATACCCCTGCGGGGTATTCCGTGGAGGGGTGTGGTGATGCGGATCGCACCGCCGTCCGGGCGGTTCGGCGGTGCGCGGCGGTGCGCGGCGGGGCGCTCATGCCGGAGCGGACGGGAACTGGGCCGGGATCGGCGCCGCCCGGTCCCGCCGGGCCAGCACCCTCAGCCACAGCAGCCCACCCAAGGAGACCACGACCAGGCCGGCCGTGTCGTAGAAGGTGTAGAGGTGGACCTGCTCGGTGGTCGGGTCCGGCATGTGGCCGAGGTCGAACAGGGCGCGCTGCCAGTCGCTCGCGGTGGTCCTCGCGACCAGCCAGACGGCGATCCCGCCCATGCTGTCCCAGAGCGCGTGCAGCAGCGATACGCCCAGGTAGGTGACGACGACCGGGGTGGTGACCCGGAAGCGGCCGGCGCGCCGCTCGCGGAACAGCACGCCGCCGGCGATCGCCGTCCACAGGACGTGGCCGACCGGTGCCACCAGCCCGCGCAGGATCTCCGTCTCGACCAGGTCTCCAAGGGAGAGCCCCTGGACGCTCAGCACGGCGTTGAACGCGTATCCGGCGCTCTCGAAGGCCGCGAAGCCCGCGCCGACCGTCGCGCCCAGCACCAGCCCGTACCGCAGGCCGCTCACCCGCAGCCGCCGGCAGACCAGGACCAGCGCGGCGAGCTTGACCGCCTCCTCGATCAGGCCGACGCCCACGTACATCCAGACCGACGGCGAGAGCAGGTACGTCTCCAGGACGGAGGCGCCGAGGACGCCGATGATGCCGCCGAGGCCGAAGCAGGCGAGGATCCGGTCCGGGCCGAGGTCGGCCGCGTGGCGCTCGTACGCCCACACGACCACGGTGGCCGGCACGAGGAAGCTGCCGAGCAGCACGATCGTCGGGACGAGGTTGCTGTTGGCCGTGAAGAACGTGACGACGACCGTGGCGACCCACAGGGCCGAACCGGCGAGGAGGACCCGCGGCCAGTGCACCGGCTGCGCCGCCGGGCCGGTCCGGCGGTCGGAGATGCGCGAGGTGTTGCGGTACCCGGACACCGGTCGTGGCCTCCATCTGCGTGGCTGGTCTGGTCGGTTGCTCGCTCGGCCGGTCGCCCGGCTGCCGTGGTCGCACTGTATGACAAATGGGGTGTTTCGGTACGGTCCGTCCTGGTCCGGGAAGGGGTCGCGGAGGGTCCGTGCGGGGCGGCCGGTCGGGCTGCCGCGGGCTGGGGAGGGTGGGCGCCTTGATCGTCCGATATGTTCGATATGTGTTCCCGATCCGCCGCGCCCAGTCGCCCGCGGCCCCCACGGCCGCCGGGCTGCCACCGGACCGGCAGCGCGACGCCCTGCTGGCCGCGGACCTCCAGGACGTCCCGTTCTGGCGGCGGGCCACCCCGGCGGTCGCCGCGATCGTCGTGGTCGGCCTGGCCGACCTGCTCTCCGGCAAGGACCGCTACCTCGCGCCGCTGATGACCGTCGTCCCGGTGATCGCCGCGCTGACGCTCAGGCCCGGCGAGCTGTTCGCGGTCTGCGCGGTCGGGCTGCTCGCGGTGTTCGGGCTCAGCCGCTACGACGAGGTCGTCAACATCAACGACGCGCGGTTCGTCTACGGGGCGATGCTCAGCTACATCGTGCTGACGCTCTTCTCCGCCTGGGTCGCCAGGATCAGGATGCGGCGCGCGGCGGCGTTCGCGGCCGTCAGCTCGGTGGCGGAGGCCGCCCAGCGGGCGATCCTGCGGCTGCCGGGGCCGGTCGTCGGACCGCTGCGGCTGGCGGTGCGGTACGTGTCGGCGGCGGACGCCTCGCGCATCGGCGGGGACCTCTACTCGGTGCTGGAGACCCCGCACGGCACCCGGGTCGCGGTCGGGGACGTCCGGGGCAAGGGGCTCGCGGCCGTGCAGACGGCGGCGGTCGTGCTCGGCGCGTTCCGCGAGGCCGCGTACGACGAGACCGGGCTGCGGGGCGTCGCGGCGCGGGTCGAGGCGAGCGTCGAGCGGCACGTGCCGGACGGGGAGTTCACGACGGCGCTGTTCGTGGAGTTCCGCACGGCGGGGGTGATCGAACTGCTGCAGTACGGCCACGTGCCGCCGATCCGGGTGGACGGGGAGGGCAAGGCGCACGTGCTGGACTCGCCGGACCCGTGGGTGCCGCTCGGGCTCGGGCGGCTCGCGGCGGGGGAGCCGGTCAGCTGGGGGCGGGACTTCGGGGTGGACGACGTCCTCGTGCTCTACACGGACGGCGTGATCGAGGCCCGGCACCGCAGGAGCGGGGAGTTCTATCCGCTGGCGGAGCGGGTCGGGGACCTGGTGCAGGGGGCCGCGCGCTCGGCGGGGGAGCTGGAGGCGGCGGTGGAGCGGGTGTACGGGGATCTCCTGGCGCACACGGGCGGGAAGCTCGGGGACGACGCCTTGTTGCTGTTGATCACTCGGACGGATGACCAGGCGGCGGAGGGGGCGTGACGGGAGGGGTGTGACGGGAGGGGGCGCGACGGCGGGGATCCGCGGGCGCGCCCCCCCCCCGCGAGCCCCCCCGGACGGCGGCCCGGGTGCGGGCGATAAGGGCCGGCGGGGGTGG
>NZ_JBHWGV010000007.1:120497-139359 GCF_042732955.1 Kitasatospora sp. NPDC059747
TGTTGTTCAGCCCTCGGCGGGGTCGGCGGGCGGGGCGGGGGGGGCGGGGGGGGGGGGTTGGGGCGGGGGGGCCCGGGGGGGGGCCGCCGCGGGCGCCCCCCCTCCCGGCTAGCCCGCCGTGACGTCGGCCAGGGTGCGGAAGATCAGGGCCGTCGAGGTGGCGCCCGGATCCTGGTGGCCCTTGCTGCGCTCGCCCAGGTAGGAGGCCCGGCCCTTGCGGGCCTGCAGGGCGGTTGTGTCGCGGGCGCCCTGTTCGGCGGCGTCGGCCGCCGCCGCGGCGGCCTCGGGCAGGTCGGCGCCCGCGGCCGCGGCGGTGCGGAAGGCGGCCACGGCCGGGGTGTACGCGTCGACGATGGTCTTGTCGCCGGGTTCGGCCTTGCCGAGGGCGCGGACGGCGTCGAGGCCGGCCGCGAGGGCCTCGGCGAGGGCGGCCGGGCCCGCCGGTGCGGGCAGGGCGGCGCCGATCGCGCGGAAGGCCTTGCCGTACAGCGGGCCGGAGGCGCCGCCGACCTTGGAGATCAGCGTGCTGCCGGTCTTGGTGAGCACCACGCCGGGGCCGGCCGGCCGGGGGCCGTCGAGTGCGGCCAGGGCGGCCAGGACGGCGGCGAATCCGCGCTGGAGGTTGCTGCCGTGGTCGCCGTCGCCGATCGCGGAGTCCAGCTCGGTGAGCCGGCCCTGCTCCTTCTCGACGGCGGCGGCGATCGCGCGGATCCAGGCCTCGGCCAGCGGGGTGTCGAAGTCCACGTGCGTCTCCTAGCTCAGGGCTCAGGCCCGCTTGAGGGCGGGGGTGTCGACGGGGGCGTCCCAGAGGTCCAGCAGCTGTTCGTCCGCCTTGGTGAGGGTGAGCGAGAAGCCCGCCATGTCGAGGCTGGTGACGTAGTTGCCGACGAGGCTGCGGGCCACCGTGATGCCGCGCTCGGCGAGCCGGGCGGCGACCTCGCCGTAGACGACGTACAGCTCCAGCAGCGGGGTGCCGCCCAGGCCGTTGAGCAGGGCGATGACCTCGTCGCCGGGGGCGAGGTGGTGGTCGGCGAGGATCGTCCCGACGACCTCGGCGGCCAGGTCGCGGGCCGGGCGCAGCTTCTCGCGGCGGCGGCCGGGTTCGCCGTGGATGCCGACGCCGACCTCGATCTCGTCCTCCGGCAGGTCGAAGCCGGGTTTTCCGGCGGCGGGGACGGTGGCGGCGGTGAGCGCGATCGCGAAGGAGCGGGAGGCGGCGTTGACGCGCTCGCCGAGGGCGGCGACGTCGTCGAGCGGGGCGCCGCGTTCGGCGAGGGCGCCGGCGGTCTTCTCGACGATGACGGTCGCGCCGGTGCCGCGGCGCCCGGCCGTCCAGGTGGAGTCCTCGACCGCGACGTCGTCGTCGACCAGGACGGTGCGGACCTCGACGCCCTCCTCGGCGGCGAGTTCGGCGGCGAGCTCGAAGTTCATGACGTCGCCGGTGTAGTTCTTGACGACGAGGACGACGCCCGCGCCGGAGTCGACGGCCTTGACCGCGGCCAGCACCTGGTCGGGCACGGGGGAGGTGAACACCTCGCCGGGGCAGGCGGCGTCGAGCATGCCGCGGCCGACGTAGCCGGCGTGCAGCGGCTCGTGCCCGGAGCCGCCGCCGGAGACCAGCGCGACCTTCGGCGCGCCGGGGCGGGCGGCCCGGGTGACCACGCGGTTGGCGACGTCCACCGTCAACTCGGGGTGGGCGGCGGCGAATCCGGTCAGCGCGTCCTCCAGGACGCTCTCCGGGGTGTTGATCAGCTTCTTCAACGTTCTTCGCTCCCTCGGTCAGGACGCTGCTGCCGTGATTGCTGTCGCCCCGACGCTATGCCAGCCGGGGGCGCGACGGCACGGGATGCGACACGCGCGGCCCCCGCCGCCCGCCCGGAACGGCTTTCGGAGCGGCCTGCGGCGCGGCTTCCGGAGTGCCTTTCGGAGCGGCGCGGCGGGTCGTAGGGTCGGGGCATGACCGAACACGTGGGTATCGTCCTGGTCTCGCACAGCGCCCAACTCGCCGCCGGGCTGCGGGAGCTGCTCGGCGAGCTGGCCCCGGACGGGGTGCGGGTGGTGGTCGCCGCCGGGACGGAGGACGGCGGGCTCGGCACCAGCTACGACCTGATCGCCCGGGCCGTCGGCGAGGCGGACGGCGGGGCGGGCGTGGTCGTGCTGCCCGACCTCGGCAGCTCGGTGCTGACCGCGGTGACCGTGCTGGAGGACGCGCCGCGGCCGGGCGTGCGGCTGGTGGACGCGCCGTTCGTGGAGGGCGCGGTGGCCGCCGCGGTGACCGCCTCGACCGGGGCGGGGCTGGCCGAGGTGGTCGCGGCGGCCGAGGAGGCGCGCGCCTTCCGCAAGCTGTGACGGCCGGCCGCTGCTCCTACTTCCGCTCCTACTCCTACTCCTACTCCTACTTCGCGTCCGCGTAGCAGTCGACGACGGCGGTGGTGAGCGGGAAGCGGACCGGGGTGTCGCCGAAGACCAGCAGCCGGGCCTCGTCGGCGGCCTCGGCGACGGCGGCGGCGACCTCGTCGGCGAGGTTGGCCGGGGTGTGCACGATGACCTCGTCGTGCTGGAAGAACACCAGGTGCGGGCGGTCCTCCGGGACGGCCGCGGGCAGGGTGTTCAGCCGCCGGCGCAGCGCCGCGAGCAGGGCGAGGGCCCAGTCGGCGGCGCTGGCCTGGATGACGAAGTTGCGGGTGAAGCGGCCGCGGGCGCGGGCCCAGCGGCCGCCGGCCTCGGCGGCGGTGTCGGGCGCCTCGGTGAGGTCGAGGAAGTCGGCGGAGGCGGGCGGGCAGGCCCGGCCGAGCCGGGAGACGACCACGCCGCCGTCCTCGCCGGTGCGGGCGGCGGCCTCGACGTAGCCCATCGCGGCGGGGTAGCGGTGGCGCAGGGTGTTGAGGAGGGGGCCGATGTCGCCGCTGGTCTGCCCGTACATGGCGCCGAGCAGGCCGAGCTTGGCCTTGTCGCGGTCGCCGCGGAAGGCGCTGGCGGCGAGGGCCTCGTAGAGGTCGCCGCCGGCGGCGGTGCGGGCGAGGCCGGCGTCCTGGGAGAGCGCGGCGAGCACCCGGGGCTCCAGCTGGGCGGCGTCGGCGACGACGAGCAGCCAGCCGGGGTCGGCGACGACGGCGCGGCGCAGGATGCGCGGGATCTGCAGGGCGCCGCCGCCGCGGCTGGCCCAGCGGCCGGAGACGACGCCGCCGACGACGTACTCGGGCCGGAACCGGCCGCCGCGGGCCCAGGCGTCCTGCCAGGCCCAGCCGTGGGCGGCGTGGATCCGGGCGAGCTCCTTGTAGCGGATGAGCAGCTGCGCGGCCGGGTGGTCGACGCGTTTGAGCTCCCAGGACCGGGTGGAGCTCAGCTGGATGCCCCGGTCGGCGAAGGCGCGCAGCACCTGGGTGTGCGAGTCGGGGTTGAACGGGCGTCCGCCGAGGGAGCGCTGGAGTTCGGCGGCGAGGTCGGCGAGCAGTTTGGGCTGGGCCCCGGGCACGGTGGGGCGGGGGCCGAGGAGTTCGGTGAGCAGGGCGTCGTGGACGTCGGCGCGCCAGGGCAGGCCGTCGTGGGCCATCTCGGCGGCGACCAGGGCGCCGGCGGATTCGGCGGCGACCAGCACGCGGAAGCGGTGCCGGGCGGCCGGGTCGGTGATCGCGGCGATCCGGCGCTGCTGTTCGGCGTGGACGGCGACGACGGCGGCCAGCGGGTCGGCGCCGGGCGGCAGTTGGAGCCGGTCGGGGGCGAAGAGGGTGTCCTGGCCGTCGTCCGTCTCGGCGGAGCCCGGCTCGGGCAGGTCGTCCGGGACGGGCAGGCCGCGCAGCCGGGACCAGGCGGCGCCGAGGGAGCGGGGCGCGCCGAAGCGGCCCTCGTGGGAGAGCAGGAGGGCCTCGACGAGTCGCAGGTCGTGGCAGCGGCCGACCCGGTCGGGCAGTCGGGGCAGCAGCGGGGCGTAGGCGCTGTCGGCGGCGGCCCAGACCCAGCGGGGCCCCGGCCGGGAGTCGCCTCCGGCGGCCTCCCGGGCGGCGACCGCGGCGGCGAGGTCGGGGACGGTCTCGGGCGGGCCGAGCGGGGCGCCGGCGTCGTCGAGCGGCTGGAGCCGGCCGCCGGGGCCGTGCGGATCGGGGACCAAGGCGGTTCTGGGGGCCACGGGGGCTCCTCCTCTCGGGGCGCGGGGGCGGCTCTCGGTGTCGGTGGCGGTCGTCGGTGGCGGTGCCGGCGGCGGCGCTGGTGTACGGGTCGGGTACGCGTGTGCGGACCTGCGGGGGTCCGGGATCGACGGTAGCCGGTGGGTACGACAACGGCGGACGACGCGGGGCCGGAATCGCGTAGGCAGCGCGCGGGACACGGCGTAGGGTCCGTGAAATGACCGAGAACCCGTTCTTCAAGGCCAGCACCCTGGTCTTCGAACTGCCGCCCTTCGCCGAGATCCGTGAGGAGCACTACCTGCCGGCCTACGAGCGCGGGATGGCCGAGCAGCTGGCCGAGATCGCCGCGATCACGGCCGATCCGCAGCCGCCGACCTTCGCCAACACGCTGGTGGCCCTGGAGCGTTCCGGCGAGGTGCTGCGCCGGGTGGGGGTGGTCTTCCGCAACCAGGTGTCGGTGGACACCAACGACGTCGTCGACGAGGTGGACGCGAAGGTGAGCCCGCTGCTGGCCGCGCACCACGACGCGATCCACCTGGACCGGGCCCTGTTCGCCCGGATCGAGGACCTGTACGGGCGCCGCGCCGAGCTCGGCCTGGACCCGGAGTCGCTGCGGCTGCTGGAGCGCCGGCACACCGCGTTCGTCCGCTCCGGCGCCCGGCTGGGCGCGGCCGAGCAGGAGCGGCTGCGCGAGCTGAACGCCGAACTCGCCGCCCTCGCCACGACCTTCCAGCAGAACGTGAACGCCGCCACCAAGGCCGCCGCGCTGGTCCTGGACTCCGCGGACGAGCTCGACGGCCTGTCGGCCGACGCCGTAGCCGCGGCCGCCGAGAACGCCCGGGTGCTCGGCCACGACGGAAAGTACGTGCTGAGCCTGCGCAGCACCTCGGGCCAGCCCGAACTGGCGCTGCTGACCGACCGGTCGGTGCGCGAGCGCCTGCTCGCCGCTTCGCTCGGCCGGGCCGCGGACGTCAACGGCCCGGTCGCGATCCGGATGGCCGCCCTGCGTGCCGAGCGGGCCGGGCTGCTCGGCCACCCGACCCACGCCGCGTACGTCGTGGCCGACGAGACCGCGGGTTCGGTCGAGGCGGTGTCCGGGCTGTTGTCGCGGCTGGTGGAGCCGGCAGTGGCGATCGCCCGCCGGGAGGCCGCCGAACTGGCGGAGGCGGCCGCGGCGGACGGGATCGAGGAGCTCGCCGCGCACGACTGGGCGTACTACTCGGAGAAGGTCCGGCAGGCCTCGTACGAGGTCGACGCGGCCGCGCTGCGCCCGTACTTCGAGCTGGAGCGGGTGCTGCACGACGGCGCGTTCTTCGCCGCCGGGCTCGCGTACGGGATCAGCTTCACCGAGCGGCCGGACCTGACGGCCTACCACCCGGACGCCCGGGTCTTCGAGGTCGCCGAGGAGGACGGCACCCCGCTGGGCCTGTTCGTCGGGGACTTCCACGCGCGCGCGTCCAAGCGCGGCGGCGCGTGGATGGACGAGCTGGTGTCGCAGTCCGCGCTGACCGGCCGGCGGGCCGTGGTGATGAACAACCTGAACGTCCCGAAGCCGGCTCCGGGCGAGCCGGTGCTGCTGACCTGGGACGAGGTGCGCGTCCTCTTCCACGAGTTCGGGCACGCGCTGCACGGGCTGTTCTCGGACGTGCGCTACCCGCTGTTCGCGGGCACGGCCGTGCCCCGGGACTTCGTCGAGTTCCCCTCGCAGGTCAACGAGATGTGGATGGTCCGGCCCGAGGTGCTGGCCAACTACGCCCGCCACCACGTGACGGGGGAGCCGCTGCCGGCCGAGCTGGTCGAGCGGATGGTCGCGGCCGAGGGTTTCGGCCAGGGCTTCCGGACGGTGGAGTACCTGGCGGCGACGCTGCTGGACTGGGCCTGGCACACCCTGCCGCGGGGCCGGGAGGTCGCCGACGCCGGGGAGTTCGAGGCGCGGGTGCTGGAGGAGGCCGGGCTCGCGGTGCCGGCGATCCCGCCGCGCTACCGGTCGGCCTACTTCCAGCACGTCTTCGCGGGCGGTTACAGCGCCGGGTACTACGCGTACATCTGGTCGGAGGTGCTGGACGCGGACACCGTGCGGTGGTTCGGGGACAACGGCCGCTCGGTGCGGGAGAGCGGCGAGGAGTTCCGGCGCGAGCTGCTGTCGCGCGGGTTCAGCCGCGACCCGCTGGAGTCGTTCCGCGCGGTGGTCGGGCGGGCGCCGGAGACCGGGCCGCTGCTGGCGCGCCGGGGGCTGGCCTGATCGCCCCGGTCAGTTCGGGGTGAGCGTGACCGTCACCGGGGTGCCCGGGCGGGCGTGCGGGAGCCGGATCCGGACGCTGCCCGCGCGCCCGTCCGCGGGCGGGCGGACCTCGACCCGGGCGTCGGCGGGCGAGACGGCGACCTGCGCGCCGCGCGGGAACGCGGCGGGCGGCAGGACGAGTTCGCTGCCGCGCCCGGTGCCGTCGGCGTCCCAGCGGACGGTGTCCGGGCCGGTGCGCACGTCCGTCCCGGCGACGGCCGCGGGGTACGGGCCGAACGCGGGCCCGTCGCCGGGGGCGGGCCGCCCGGCCGGGTCGAGCGCGCAGTAGCCGCCGTCGCCGCGGCACCAGTACCACATCGTCCAGCCCGCGGCGAAGCCGTCCATCGCCGCGACCTGCTCCCGGACCAGCCGGGTGTTGCCCGGTGTGCGGGAGTCGGGCGGGCCCCACTCGCCGACCAGGACGGGCAGCCGGTGCGCGGCCGGGTAGGCGGTGATCGCGGCGGTGTAGTGCTCGACGAAGCCGTCGGACGGGTCCCAGTCGGCGCCGTTCTCGACGGCGGTGTCGTAGAAGTGCGGTGCGTAGCCGAGCCGGGGCGCGCCGGGCCGGGGGTCGTCGAAGCCCGGCAGCCGGGTGGGCACGCCCTGGCCGACCAGGACGGTCGGTTCGACGAACAGCCAGGCGCGGCGGTCGACCTGGCGGACGGCGGCGATCAGGCGGCGGTACATGTCGGCGAGCCGGCCCTGTTCGAGGGCGGCGGAGGCGGCGGCGAGGACGGCCGGGTCGGTGGGGTCGCCGTCCACCGGGCCGAAGGGCTCGTTGAACAGGTCGTAGCCCAGCAGCGAGCGGTGGCCGTGCAGTTCGCGGGCGAGCCGGGTGTAGAAGTCGGCCTGCCAGGCGCGCAGGTCGGGGTCGTCGTAGAGGTGGCGGAAGGCGGCCTGGACGGCGGGCTGGAAGTAGCCGGCGAACCAGTCGTTCGGATCGGGGGTGAACGGCAGGCCGTCGTCCCGGGTGGCCCAGCGCGGGATGCCGCGGTCGCCGCCGCCGAACGCGGGCCCGTAGACGTCCTGGTGGAAGTCGACGAGGGCGAGCACGCCGTAGCGGTCGGCCCAGCCGAGGAGCCGCTGGAGGCGGTCGAGTTCGGCCGGGTCGAGGCGGCCTCGCTCGGGCTCCAGCCGGTTCCAGGAGACCGCCACGCGGATCAGGGTGAAGCCCTGGGCCGCGACGGACCTGACGTCCGCCTCGGTGGCCTCGGCGTACTTGTCGAGGTTGAAGCCGCGCAGCTGGAGCCGGCGGCCCCGGGCGTCGGTGAGCGCGGTGTGGCCGTCCGGGCCGGTGGCGGTGCCGGTCGGGAAGCGGGCCGCCGTGGCCGCCGTGGCTCCGGCGGCCTCTCCGGCGGACGCGCCGGGGGCGCCGGCCAGGACGGCGGTGGCGGCGAGCAGCAGGGCAACGGCGGTGCGGCGCAGGCGCATTCGGACCTCGCACGGCGGTGGGTGGGGCCCGATGATGCCCGCGCTGCCGGGGCCGGCACAAGGGTCCGGACGAAAGGCTTCAGACGGCGCCGTTCGCCTCGGCCGGTTCGGCGGGCGCGGTCGGCAGGACGGCGGTCGGCAGGTCCGCGGCGGCGGCGAGGCGGCCCCAGAGCAGGTCGGCGAGGGCCTGGACCATGCGGGTGCGCGAGCAGGGCTTGGACTCCAGCCACCAGTCGCCGGCCGCCAGCACCATGCCGGTGATGCCCCGGCCCCAGGCCTCGGCGAGCAGGTCGCGGTCGGCGCCGAGGTCGACCTGGCTCTGCACGGCCCGGGTGATCTCCTCGGCGATCTGCCGCAGCGCGGGGGCGAGCGCGTTGCCCGCGCCGGTCGGGTCGCCGGGCTCGGGGTGGGTGAGCAGCCGGTAGACCTGCGGGCGGGCCTCGATGCCGGCCAGGTAGGTGTCCAGGACGTGCTCGACCCGATCGCGGCGCTCCAGCGGTGCGGCGAGCGCGGCCCGCACGGCGGCCAGCAGGCCGCCGGTGTGGCGTTCGGTCAGGGCCCGGATGAGGCCGTTCCGGTCGCCGAAGTGCCGGTAGAGGATCGGCTTGGTGATGCCGGCCTCGGCGGCGATGGCGTTCATGCTCGCGGCCGGGCCCTCGCGCTGGATGACCCGGTCGGCGGCGTTGAGCAGCTGCTCGCGGCGGGGCTCTCGGGACATGCGCTGCTCCTCGGGTCGGGTGGGCCGGCGCGGGGGGCGCCGGGCGGTGCGGGGCGTTGACACCGGTTACCAATCAGTAGCAGACTCCGACGATGTTACCCCGGGTAACACCCCGGTCGGCCGTACCCCTTCTGCGGAGGCAAGCACCATGAGCAGCACGTTCTCGATGGACCCGGGTGCGGACCAGCTCGCCGTGCGCGACTGGCTGCACGGCTTCGCCGCCGACGTGGTGCGGCCCGCCGCGGCCGAGTGGGACGAGCGCGAGGAGACCCCCTGGCCGGTCATCCAGGAGGCCGCCAAGCTCGGCATCTACTCGCTCGACTTCTACGCCCAGCAGTACTTCGACCCCTCCGGCGTCGGCATCCCGATCGTCATGGAGGAGCTGTTCTGGGGCGACGCGGGCATCGGCCTGTCCATCGTCGGCACCACGCTGGCCGCCGTCGCCGTGCTCGCCAACGGCACCGACGAGCAGATCGGCACCTGGACGCCGCAGATGTTCGGCACCCCCGACGACGTCAAGGTGGCCGCCTTCTGCTCCTCCGAGCCGGACGCCGGCTCCGACGTCTCCGCGCTGCGCACCCGGGCCGTCTACGACGAGGCCAAGGACGAGTGGGTGCTCAACGGCACCAAGACCTGGGCCACCAACGGCGGGATCGCCGCCGTCCACGTCGTCGTCGCCACCGTCGACGCGGAGCTCGGCGCCCGCGGCCACGCCTCCTTCGTCGTCCCGCCGGGCACCCCCGGACTGAGCCAGGGCCAGAAGTTCAAGAAGCACGGCATCCGCGCCTCGCACACGGCCGAGGTCGTCCTGGACGGCGTCCGGGTGCCCGGCAGCTGCCTGCTCGGCGGCAAGGAGAAGCTGGACGAGCGGCTGGCCCGCGCCCGCGAGGGCGTGCGCAAGAGCGGCCGGGGCAACGCGGCCATGGCCACCTTCGAGGCCTCCCGCCCGGCCGTCGGCGCGCAGGCGATCGGCATCGCGCGGGCCGCGTACGAGGTCGCGCTGGACTACGCGAAGACGCGCGAGCAGTTCGGCCGCCCGATCATCGACAACCAGGGGGTCGCCTTCCAGCTGGCCGACATGCGGACCCGGATCGACGCCGCCCGGCTCCTGGTGTGGCGGGCCTCCTGGATGGCCGTCAACAACCGGCCGTTCACCGCGGCCGAGGGCTCGATGTCCAAGCTGTACGCGGGCGAGACGGCCAAGTGGGTCACCGCGCAGGCGATGCAGATCCTCGGCGGCAACGGCTTCACCCGGGAGTACCCGGTGGAGCGGATGCACCGGGACAGCGCGATCTACTCGATCTTCGAGGGGACCAGCGAGATCCAGCGGCTGGTGATCGCCCGCGCGATCTCGGGGATGCCGATCCGCTAGCCGGGCCTCAACGGGCCAGCCAGAAGGTGAGCCCGGCGCTGAGGGCGCCCACCACCGTGCCGACGACGGTCTGCGCGGTGGTGTGGTCCCGCAGCACCGTCCGGGACCAGCCGACGACGGCGACCAGCGGGGAGAGCGCGAGCCACCACGGGCCGAGCGCGATCGCCAGGCAGACCACCGCGCCGCTGGTGACGGCGGTGTGCACGGAGACCTTCCACCACACGGTGATCACCAGGATCGGGATCAGCGACGCGAACATCGCGGCCACCAGGGCGGTCAGGTCGGCCGGGGCGGCGAGCCACAGCATCACCGCGAAGGCGATCGCGACCGAGCCCATGATGAACGGCAGGACCGTCAGCCGGCTCTGCCGGTGGCCGACGTGCCGGTCCCCGACGGTGCCCCGGCGCATGGCGCGCTGGATGAACAGGGTCGGGATCACGGCCGCGAACAGCGCCGCGAAGGCCGCCCAGGCGATGCCCTTCCAGCCGTAGCGCAGGCCGCCGAGCAGCGGCAGCAGCACGATGATCACGTTCTTCGGCTCGACGCCGTCGGTGATCCGCCGGGCCCAGAGCGTGTGGGGGGCGGGGGCGGTCGCGGCTTCGGTCATCGGGGTCGCTGCTCCGGGGATCGGTCTGGTCGCTCTGGGCGGCCCGGGTGGTCGTGGGGCGGTCGGGCCGGATGATCGTACGTGCGCGCGGCCGCCGGCCCGCGGTCGGGCCGGTGGGAAACGGGCCGGTGGGAAACGGGCCGGTCGCACATGCGTCGGTAGGAAACAGGCCGGTCAGAACCGGGCCGGGCGGCCCTCCAGGAACGCGGCCAGCCCCTCGTGCACGTCCGAGGCCTCCCGGGAGCGCCGCTCCCACGGCTCCAGGGCCGCCGCCGCCCGCTCCTCCGGGACGGCCAGGGCGGCCTTCACCGCGCCGATCGTCTGCGGCGAGCGCCTGGTCAGCAGCCGGGCGAACTCCAGCGCGGCGGCGTCCAGTTCGGCGTCCGGCAGGGCCTGCTCGGCGAGGCCGAGCGCGAGCGCGTCCCGGCCCCGCACCAACTCGCCGGAGAACAGCAGGTACTTGGCGCGTGCCGGGCCGACCAGCCGGGCCAGCCGCAGGGTCGGCACCGCCGGGTAGACCACGCCGAGCTTGGCCGGGGTGATCCCGAGCCGGGCGTCCTCGGCGACGAACCGCAGGTCGCACGCGACGGCCAGCTGGCAGCCGCCGCCGACGCAGGCGCCCCGGACGGCGGCGATCGTCGGGTGCGGGAAGGCGGCCAGCGCCTCCTCGGCGGCGACGTTGACCGCGTGGTAGGCGTCCGCGCGCTCCGGATCGCCGTACACCTCGGCGAGTTCGGCGATGTCCGCGCCCGCGCTGAAGGTGCCGCCGGCGCCGGTCAGCAGCAGGGCGCGGACGCCCGCGTGCTCGGCGAGCTCCCGCAGCACCCCGGGCAGCGCCCGCCAGATCGCCAGGGTGACCGCGTTGCGCCGGTGCGGGCGGGCGAACTCCAGCACCGCGACGCCGTCCTCGCCGACGTGGGCGTGCAGCCCGTCGGCGCGGGCGGGCAGGGTGGTGCGCTCCCGCGTCAGCAGCGACCGGTCCGTGCGGTCCTCGTGGTCCGTGCGGTCCTTGTGGTCGCCGTGGTCCGTGGGGTCCATGCGGGCGGCACCTCCGGGGTCTCGTGGTGCGCCCACTCTCTCAGGCGGCGCCGGCGCAGTAGTCGCCGAGGCCCCGCTCGACGAGGGCGAACGCGCGGTGGGCGCGGTCGAGGGCGGCGGGCAGGGCCTCGGCGGCGCGCTCGCCGGCCAGCACGCGGAGCTGGTTCTCCGTGGTCAGGGTCACCCGGACGGCCAGTAGCTGGGCCCCGGCGACCCGGGCGGTGAGCTCGTCGTGGGCCGGGTCCTGGGCGAGCAGCTCGGCGGTGAGCAGTGCCTGGGCCTCGCGGCCGAAGCCGGCGGTGGCGCGCGTCGCGAGGGCGGGGGTGCCGTGCACCAGCCGGACCACGTCGAGCACGACCCGGTCGTCGTTGAGGCCGGTGGCCGGGTCGAGCCGTTCCAGTGCGGCCAGGAAGTGGTCGCGCAGGGCCGTCACCGCCGAGGCGCCCGGGGCGCGGTCGCGCACCACCCGGGCCGGCTCGTCGAGGTGCTGCTCCATCGGGCCCATGACCAGGTCTTCCTTGGTGGGGAAGTAGTTGAAGACGGTCATCTTGGACACCTCGGCGGCGGCCGCGATCTCGGCCACGGACACCTGGTCGAAGCCGCGTTCGGCGAACAGCCCGATGGCCGCGCGGAAGATCCGGATGCCGGTCTGGATCTTCTTGCGCTCGCGCAGCGGGAGCGCGTCGAGGTCGCGGCCGGGGCCGAGGTCCAAGCCGTGGTTCGTCGCCATGGCCCGACTGTACCAGGCTCAAAGATGGTCCGGGATGAAGTTTTGTCTCGGCCGAAGAATCGATCGGGCTAAAGAATTGACTCGGTACATATTGGCTGCCATCGTGGTGGACGTGCCGCCGGGCCGCACCGGTCCGGCTCCGAACTCCACCGTCTCCGGGGGGACTTACCGATGGCATCCGAAAGCCCGATGACACCCGCCCAGCGCAGACTGGGCATGCTGCTCTGCATGGTCACGATCGTGCTGGCCATCCTCGACTCGAACATCGTGTCCGCGGCCACCGTGCCGATCGTCCGCGACCTCGACCCGGTCCACGGCGTCGACCGGCTGCCCTGGCTGATCAGCGCGTTCTCGCTGGCCGCGACCGCCCTCCTGCCGCTCTACGGCAAGCTCTGCGACGTCTACGGCGCCAAGCGCGTGCTGCTCGGGGCGGTCGGCACCTTCCTGCTCGGCTCGGCGGCCTGCGGCGCGGCGCAGACGATGGGTCAGCTGATCGCCTTCCGGGCCGTCCAGGGCATCGGCGGCGGCGGGCTGATGAGCGTCACGATGGTCGTCATCGCCCACCTCAAGGACCCGGCGGAGCGCGGTGCCGGCAAGGGCGGCGCCATGGGCGGCATCTTCGCGGGCGTCGGCATGGCCGTCGGTCCGCTGGTGGGCGCGCTGTTCACCGACCACGTCGGCTGGCGCTGGATCTTCTACGTGAACCTGCCGCTCGGCCTGCTCGTCCTGGTCGGCACCGCCCTGGTGCTCAAGCTGCCGCGGACGGTCGGCCGCCGCGGCCTGGACTTCCTCGGCGCCGCCCTCGCGGCCGCCTTCGCCACCGGCCTGCTGCTGGTCACCGAGTGGGGCGGCAAGGACTACGCCTGGACCTCCCCGGCGATCCTCGGGACCGCCGCCGCCACCCTCGCCGCGCTCGGCCTCTTCCTGTGGCGCCAGGCCACCGCCGCCGAACCGGTGCTGCCGCTCTCGCTGTTCCGGATCCCGGTCGTGCGGATCGGCTTTGCCGTCCAGGGCCTCGCCGGGATGGGCATGATGGGCGCGATCGTGTACGTGATGATCTACCTGCAGATCGCCCGGGGGGTCGCCCCGACCTCGGCCAGCCTCTACCTGATCCCGATGGCCGCCGGGATGACCGCGTCCGGCGTGCTGGTCGGCCGGCTGACCGCCCGGGGCCACGCGCCGCGCACCTTCCTGGTGGCCGGGGCCGCCTTCGGCGCGCTCGCCCTCGCCCTGCTGGGGCTCAGCGGCCCGGACACCGGCCTGTGGGCGGTCGGCCTCGAACTCGCCCTGCTCGGCGCCGGGTTCGGCCAGCTGATCGGCCAGCTGATCCCGCTGGTCCAGGACGCCGCCCCGCGGCACCAGCTCGGCGTGGCGACCACCGGCATCCGGTTCTTCCAGACCCTCGGCAACGCGCTCGGCGCGGCGCTCTTCGGCACGCTGCTGGCCCGGGTCTTCGCGGAGGGCGAGCCCGGCCGGTCGATGGGCGCGCTCCGGACGCTGACCGGGGCGGCCCGGGACCACGCGGTGCGCAGCTTCACGGACGCGGTCGACGTCGTCTTCCTGTCGGCGGCCGGGGTAATGGGGCTGGTGCTGCTGCTCGCGCTGCGGCTGCGGACGCCGGCCGCGGAGGTGGCGGCCGACGCGGCGGACCGGCCGGTGCTGGCGGCCTGAGCGGGGCCCGTGCGCGGTCGGTGCGTCGAGGAGCGGGGCCCGGTGGAACGTGGGGAATCCACCGGGCCCCGCTCCTCGCGCGGCCCGGCCGTCAGGCCTGCGGCTTCCACTCGGTCGCCAGGATCCCCCAGATCTGCTTGTCGTGGCGGACGCCGTTGTGCGGGTACCACTCGCGCAGGGTGCCGTCCAGCGTCATGCCGAGCCGCTCGGCGACGGCGCGGCTGCGGGCGTTCCCGGCGGAGCACCACCACTCGGCGCGGTGCAGGCCCCGGGTGGCGAAGGCGTAGTCGAGCAGGTGCCGGACGGCGGCGGTGATCAGCCCGCCGCCCTCGCCGGCCGGCTCGGTCCAGGCGCCGATCTCGCAGACGCCGTTCTGGGTGCTGAAGCTCACGAACATCACGCCGCCGACGAGCGTGCCGTCGCGCCAGATGCCGAAGATCCGGCCGGCGTCGGCGGCCTGCTTGTCGGCGTAGCGCTGCAGGGTGGCGCGGGCCGAGTCGAGGTCGGTGGAGTAGCCGGCCCACGGGATCCACGGGTCGGTGTGGGCCCGGGCGCGGTCGATGTGGGCGAGGAACTCGGGGGCCTGCCACGGCTCCAGCGGGCGCAGTTCGGCGTTCTCGGCGAGCGGTACGGCAAACAAGGGTGGGGCCTTTCCGGGGAGGGCGCGGGACGGGCGTTCCGCCTGGAGCATCATTCATAACAAACGTTTGGTATGTACGATAGCCCCCATGACACCGGCCCGTGGAGACCATGACGCCCGCCGCCTCGAAGTCTCCGAGGGGGTCTGGCGGGTGCTCTCGACCCGCGGCTTCGAAGGGCTGACGCTGCGCGCGGTGGCCGCCGAACTGGGCGCCTCCACCGGTCTGCTGACGCACTACTTCCCCAACAAGCGGGCCCTGCTGGGCCACGCGCTGGAGGAGCTGGACCGGCGCTCGCTCTCCCGGCCCCGGCGCACCGCCCCGGCCGACGGCACCCCGCCGCCGCCCGCCGGGCTGGCCCGGCTGCGGGCCGCGCTGCTCGACGTCCTGCCGCTGGACGAGGCCGCCGTGGCCGGCAACCGGATCTGGGTCGGCTCCTGGGACGTCGCCCTGGCCGACGCCGAGCTGACGGCCGCCCACGCGGGCCGCTACGGGCGCTCGCGCGAGGCCCTGGCGGGGCACGTGGCGGACGCGCAGCGGCTCGGGGAGCTCCCGGCCGGGACGGACGCCGGGGAGCTCGCGGCGGGCGCGCAGGCCTTCGTGCTGGGGCTGGTGGTGCAGGCGCTGTTCTCGCCGGGGGAGTTCCCGCCGGAGCGGCAGGTCGCGCTCCTGGACGCCCACCTGGCGGGGCTGGCGGGGGCTCCTGCTCCTTCCGGGCCTTCCGGGCCTCCTGTGCCTTCCGGGCCTTCGGTGCCGGACGCGGGCTGAACTCCGGGGCGGGGCCCGGGACCGGTCGTGCGCCGGAACGGCCGAATCCGCACCGAGAGGGCGGATTCGCCGGATTTCCGTCGTTCGGCGGGCGTCGTGCGTTTGGTCCTCAGTGGCGCCGAATGCCGGAGTGAGTTTCTCGCGATGCCCATGACACGCATTGTCACGGGTTATGAGCGGTGCGTGTGCGGGTGATTTCCCGGCGGCCGCGACGGCGGCCCGCGAATTGGCAGGTGGTGCCCCCAGCAGGATTCGAACCTGCGACCTACCGCTTAGAAGGCGGGTGCTCTATCCGCTGAGCTATGGGGGCGGGACGGGCGGCGCCCGGGTGGGCGTGACCGTTGCCGGGATCGGGCGGCGGGCGCGTGGGGCGCCCGGGTCCGTCCCCGTACCTGAGGGTTGGGGGTGGGGGTTGGCAAGCCCTCGCCCTGTCGGGGACAGGATAAGGGTGTCCAGTTCCTCGGCCGGGTTCGACGGCACCGCCGTTGGTGTGTCGGCTCCGGTGGAGCGGTCCGATAATCGCAGGTGAACGCCGTGTGTGCAGCGTTCTGGCAGTGTTCCGCGCCGGACGTTGTGCAGTCGTTACGGGGCTGCCGCCTCACCCGTTATGGATTCGGCACGGAGAAACTACCGCGTGCGGCGCGGGTGGGGGACCCTATTCGGCTTCCTTCGGTCGGATGACGTGGGCGGACGGCGGGCGGTCCGCGTTCCCCGGCGGAGGGGAGGGCCGGGAAGGGTCCCGATTGTTGTCATGCTCGCGAAGAGTCGGGGGTCCGCAGGGGAGCGGAAGGGCGAAATTCACCCCTGCGAGTGACAAGAGTTTTCCACAAGGCCGAGTTGTCCACAGGATTTCGGAACTTCCTGGCGGGGATTTCCCGTGAAGCGCACTCTCGTCCCGCACCGGTCGATTCCGTACGGTGCATCGGCGAGAACGGAGAGTGCGTTGTGAACGAGACTCAGGTGACGGTGATCGGCAATGTCGCGACGGAGGTGAGCTACGGCGAAACGGGCAGCGGCGTGCCGATGGCCAACTTCCGGCTCGCGTCCACCGAGCGGCGGTACGACCGCGAGCGCCAGTGCTGGGTGGACGGCGAGACGCAGTGGGTGACGGTGACGGCCTGGCGGGCGCTGGCGGTGAACCTGATCGGCTCGCTCTCCAAGGGGGATCCGGTGGTGGTGAGCGGTCGGCTCCGGGTGCGGGAGTGGGCCGAGGGCGAGGGCAAGCGCGGCCGGGTGGAGGTCGATGCCAGATCGGTCGGACACGATCTCAACCGCGGTACCTCGGCGTTCCGTTGGGCGGCGGGTGCGCGGGGGCACCCGCCGGCGGCGGTCGTGGCGGCGGGCGGCGAGCCCGGCGGGTCGCCCGCGGGCGAGGCGGTGCCGGGGTGGATCGCGGACGCCCTGGCCGCGCGGAAGGCCTCGGCGGCGGCCTCCGCGGCGGTCGCGGCGCCGCCTGACGGTGGGGCGGATGGGGCGGATGGGACGGATGCGGCGTCCGAGGGGGCGTCCGGTGACGGTGGCGAGGTGTCCGGAAAGGGAAGCGGAGGTGACGTCCAGGGGCTGCTGATCTGACGCCGGGTCGATCAAAAGTGTCGACAAATATGTAGATCGAGGCGGTTGTTGCGCCCGCACGCGCAATCTCCGCCGGATAACAGAAAGTGGCGGAGAGTTTCTGGCCGATCGTCAGCTTGTGTGGAAACTGGGAGGGTTGATAACGATACAGATACGGAATCGTCCTGATTTCGCATGGAGGTTTCCGGACCTCTGGGGGTCAATAGGATTCATCTGGTTCATACCCCGCAGCGGCGCCACAGGGGGCGCGCGCGGCAAGGCAAGTCGGCGGGCTGCCCATCGGCACGGCCCGGCCCGGAGGGAAACCAGATGGTTCAGATGCAGGGGCGGAGTCTTCCCCGCATAGCTAGTGTCATGCTCACGACCAGCATTGCGCTGGGCGGAGGTCTGTTCGCGGCCGGTGCGGCGGCTGCGGCCGCACCTGGCTCGGGCGTGACCGCCATCGTCCAGGACACGATGCTCGGCGAGCGGATCGACATCGAGGGCGGCGACACCGTCAACGGCGGTCTGTTCACGCTCAAGACGGACAGTGGCGAGCTCAAGACCTACTGCATCGACTTCGGCAACCCCGTGTACCTCGACAGCGGGGCGCAGTACCAGGAGTCGGACTGGAAGTCGAGCTCGCTCGGCCGCAAGGACAAGGCGCAGGACGCCTCCAAGATCCGCTGGATCCTGGAGAACTCCTACCCGCAGGTCACCGACCTCGCCAAGCTGTCCACGGACGCCGGCGTCACCGGTCAGCTCTCCCCGGAGGACGCCGCGGCCGGCACCCAGGCCGCGATCTGGAAGTTCTCGGACGGCAAGAACGCCACCCCGCAGGACTCCAAGGCCAAGCAGCTGCGCGACTACCTGATCGGCGACAAGAACAAGGGTGTCGCGGCCGAGCCGAAGCCCTCGCTCACCCTCGCCCCGGAGTCCGTCTCCGGGAAGTCGGGCGGCAAGCTCGGCCCGTTCACGCTCAACTCCAGCGCCGCCCAGGTGAAGCTGGCGGTGGCCGGTTCGGCCGCCGACAAGATCAAGGTCCTCGACAAGGACGGCAAGCAGGTCAACGGCGTCCTGAACGGCCCGATCGCCAAGGACACCCAGCTCTTCCTCGACGTCCCGGCCGGCACCCCGGACGGTGGGGCCACCCTCACCGCCTCGGCCGAGACCGTCGTCCCGAGCGGCCGCGTCTTCCTCAGCGAGGGCTACACCCCCGAGAAGCACAGCCAGACCATGATCCTGGCCGGCTCCAGCAAGCTGAGCGTCAGCGCCACCGCCAAGGCCACCTGGAAGCAGGGCAAGGGCGCGCTGCTCGACAGCATCGCCCAGGTCGAGTGCGACAGCAACGGCGTGCGGGTCACCGTCGCCAACGGCGGTGACGAGGCCGGCACCGTCAACGTGAAGCCGGTGGGCAAGGACCTGGTCGTCCAGCCCGGCAAGACCGAGAGCCTGGTCGTCCCGGTCACCAACAAGGCCGCCTACGACATCACCGTCACCGGCCCGAACGGCTACACCAACAACTTCAAGGGCATCCTGGACTGCAAGGGCACCGGCACCACCCCGGTGACCCCGAGCTCCGGCCCGTCCACCCCGGCCGCCACCGGCAAGCCGTCCACCCCGGCCGGCACCCCGTCCGCCTCGGTGAGCACCGCCGCCCACCCGGCCCCGGCCGTCACCAGCTCGGCCCCGGGCACCGGCGGTCTGGCCCAGACCGGTGCCAGCAGCAACACCCCGATCCTGGCCGGCGTCGCCGGCGCCCTGGTCATCGCCGGTGGTGCCGCGGTCTTCTTCCTGCGTCGCCGTGGCCGCCACGGTGGCAGCGCCGCCTGAACCGGTAGCACGCACTAGCCGCACGGCTCGGTAGCGCGACGGGGCCCGGGGGCCCCCCCCCCGCGCGGGGGGGCGGGCGGCCGGGGGGGGGGGGGGGGGC
>NZ_JBHWGV010000007.1:139369-141570 GCF_042732955.1 Kitasatospora sp. NPDC059747
CCCCGCGCCGCGGGCCCCCCCCCCTGCCGCCGCGGCGGGGCGCCGCCGCCCCCCCGCCCCCCCCGCCCGGGGGGGCGCCCCGGCCCCCTAGGGCGTTCCGGGAGGCATCGCGGGAGGCGTTCCGCGAGGCGTTCCGGCCGGCTGGAGCGGTCGGGCCGGAGCGGGTGCGCCGCAGGTGGGCCCGGCGCGAGCCCGCCGGCCCGTCCGGTATACCCCGGTGGGGTCACCCGGGCGGTTCGGGGCTCCCGGCCGGTGCGGCACAATGGAAGGCTGCAAGCCGAATTACTCCCGACGACGCCGGAGCGATCTCACGTGGCGGAATACATCTACACGATGCGCAAGGTGCGCAAGGCGCACGGAGACAAGGTCATCCTTGACGACGTGACGCTCAGCTTCCTCCCCGGGGCGAAGATCGGCGTCGTGGGCCCCAACGGTGCCGGTAAGTCCACCGTGCTGAAGATGATGGCCGGCCTGGAGCAGCCCTCCAACGGCGACGCCTTCCTCTCGCCCGGTTTCACCGTCGGCATGCTCCTCCAGGAGCCGCCGCTCGACGAGTCCAAGACGGTCCTGGAGAACGTCGAGGACGGCGTCAAGGAGATCAAGGGGAAGCTCAACCGCTTCAACGAGATCGCCGAGCTGATGGCGACCGACTACTCGGACGCCCTGCTCGACGAGATGGGCAAGCTCCAGGAGGACCTGGACCACGCCGAGGCCTGGGACCTGGACGCCCAGCTGGAGCAGGCCATGGACGCCCTGGGCTGCCCGCCCGGCGACTGGCCGGTCACCAAGCTCTCCGGTGGCGAGAAGCGCCGCGTGGCGCTCTGCAAGCTCCTGCTGGAGGCGCCCGACCTGCTGCTCCTCGACGAGCCCACCAACCACCTGGACGCCGAGTCGGTGAACTGGCTGGAGCAGCACCTGGAGAAGTACAAGGGCACCGTCGTCGCCGTCACCCACGACCGGTACTTCCTGGACAACGTCGCCCAGTGGATCCTGGAGCTCGACCGCGGCCGCGCCTACCCGTACGAGGGCAACTACTCCACCTACCTGGAGACCAAGCAGTCCCGTCTCAAGGTCGAGGGGCAGAAGGACGCCAAGCGCGCCAAGCGCCTCAGGGAAGAGCTCGAGTGGGTCCGCTCCAACGCCAAGGGCCGCCAGGCGAAGTCCAAGGCCCGTCTGGCCCGCTACGAGGAGATGGCGGCCGAGGCGGACAAGATGCGGAAGCTGGACTTCGAGGAGATCCAGATCCCGCCGGGCCCGCGCCTGGGCAGCGTCGTCATCGAGGTCGAGAACCTCAACAAGGCCTTCGGTGAGAAGGTCCTGATCGACGACCTGAGCTTCACCCTGCCGCGCAACGGCATCGTCGGCATCATCGGCCCGAACGGCGCCGGCAAGACCACCCTGTTCAAGATGCTCCAGGACCTGGAGACCCCGGACAGCGGCACGGTCAAGGTCGGCGAGACCGTCAAGATCAGCTACGTCGACCAGACCCGCTCCAACATCGACCCGAAGAAGACCCTCTGGGAGGTCGTCTCCGACGGTATGGACTGGATCAACGTCGGCCAGGTCGAGATGCCGTCCCGCGCCTACGTGTCGGCCTTCGGCTTCAAGGGCCCGGACCAGCAGAAGCCGGCCGGCGTGCTCTCCGGCGGTGAGCGCAACCGCCTGAACCTGGCGCTCACCCTCAAGCAGGGCGGCAACCTGCTGCTCCTCGACGAGCCCACCAACGACCTCGACGTCGAGACGCTCTCCTCGCTGGAGAACGCCCTGCTGGAGTTCCCCGGCTGCGCCGTGGTCATCTCCCACGACCGCTGGTTCCTGGACCGGGTGGCCACCCACATCCTCGCCTACGAGGGCGAGAGCAAGTGGTTCTGGTTCGAGGGCAACTTCGAGTCGTACGAGAAGAACAAGATCGAGCGACTGGGCGCCGACGCCGCCCGTCCGCACCGGGCCACCTACAAGAAGCTGACCCGCGGCTGACACCCAGCTGTCACGACGGCCCGGCAGACTGCCCCCCGGGGCGGCCTGCCGGGCCGCGGCCCGGCGCCGCGGGCCGCCCGGGGGCGCGCCGCCCCCCCCCCGCCCCGGGGGTGCGCCCGGGACCTGAACCGCGACGTGTCGTTGCGCGACGCGCCGGCCACGCGGATCTGCTGCGGCGTCCAGCCCAGCTTCCCGGCCAGGGCCCGCAGGGCGTTGCCCTTGGA
>NZ_JBHWGV010000007.1:141580-141948 GCF_042732955.1 Kitasatospora sp. NPDC059747
TTCCCCGGCCCGCCCGCCCCACCCCCCGGGGGGGCGCGCGCCGGCCCGGCGGCCCGCCGCCGCTGAACCGCGGCGCGCGACCGGACACCGAGGAGAACACCTGTGGCCCGCCACATCTACGCCTGCCCGCTGCGCTGGTCCGACATGGACGCCTTCGGGCACGTCAACAACGTGGTCTTCCTGCGCTACCTGGAGGAGGCCCGGATCGACTTCATGTTCACCCAGGCCGCCGCGGCCGGTGCCGGGGAGTTCGCGGGCGGGTCGGTGGGGGGGGGGGGCGCCGTGATGCGCCAACCGCCCCGTGTGGGGGCCCCGCGGGAGCGGGGCCGCGTCGCGCGGGTGGGAGGCAAGCCAAGTGACCACCGGAG